>NZ_JBEZJI010000020.1:0-133251 GCF_040649435.1 Actinomadura sp. NPDC048955 | reverse complement strand
GGGCTCTCCCGCTTCAACACCAACGCCCACCTGGCCCGCGCCACCCTGGAATCCATCTGCTACCAGTCCCGCGACGTCGTCGAGGCCATGCGCGAGGACTCCGGAGTCTCCCTGGACGTCCTCAAGGTCGACGGCGGCGTCACCGCCAACGAACTGTGCATGCAACTCCAAGCCGACATCCTCGGCGTCCCGGTCTCGCGCCCCGTCGTCGCCGAGACCACCGCCCTGGGCGCCGCCTACGCCGCCGGCCTGGCCGTCGGATTCTGGAACACCACCGACGAACTCCGCCAGAACTGGAACGAAGACAAACGCTGGCACCCCACCTGGAACGACGACCAGCGCCAACAGGGCTACGCAGGCTGGAAGAAAGCCGTGGACCGGACCCTCGACTGGGTCGACCTCGGCGACTGAGCGGCGCCTTCGCCGGGGTGCGGCGGGTTGTTGGCCCGGAGGTCCTCCGGGCGACGACTCGCCGCAACCCGGCGGCGCGACACTGGATCCGACCTCTCCTCGGGAGCACGCAGTGACATCTGTAGCCCTCGGCCCGCGGTACCGCGAGGACACCCTGCGCGACCTGGCGGAGACCGAGTTCGACGTCGTGGTCGTCGGCGGCGGCATCGTCGGCGCCGGCGCGGCGCTCGACGCGATCTCGCGGGGCCTGTCCGTCGCCCTCGTGGAGGCGCGGGACTGGGCGGCCGGCACGTCCAGCCGGTCCAGCAAGCTGATCCACGGCGGATTGCGCTACCTCGAACAGCGCGACTTCGGGCTGGTCCGGGAAGCGCTGCGGGAGCGCGGGCTGCTGCTGCAGCGGCTCGCTCCGCACCTGGTGCGCCCCGTCCGGTTCCTCTATCCCCTGCGCAACCGCGTCTGGGAGCGGGCCTACGTCAGCGCGGGCGTGTCCCTGTACGACACGATGGGCGGCGCGCGGTCGCTGCCCCGGCACCGCCAGCTCACGCGGCGCGCCGCGCTGCGGGAGGCCCCGGCCCTGCGGTCGGACGCGCTGGTCGGCGCCGTCCAGTACTACGACGCGCAGGTCGACGACGCCCGCTACACGATGATGGTCGCCCGCACCGCGGCGCAGTACGGCGCGAGGGTGGCCACCCGCGCCGAGGTGACGGGCTTCCTGCGCGAGGGCGAGCGGGTGACCGGCGTCCACGTCCTGGACCTGGAGGACAACCGGGAGATCGCCGTGCGGGGCCGGCGCGTGGTGTGCGCGACCGGGGTGTGGACGGACGGCGCCCAGGCGATGACGGGGTCGCGGGCCGCGTTCGGCGTGCGGGCGTCCAAGGGCGTCCACCTGGTCGTGCCGCGCGACCGGATCCCGATGGCGACCGGGCTGATCACGCGGACCTCCAGGAGCGTCCTGTTCATCATCCCGTGGGGCCGGCACTGGCTGGTCGGCACCACCGACACCCCGCACGCCGACGGCCCCGACGAGCCCGTCGCCGACCACACCGACATCGGCTACCTCCTCGACCAGGCGAACGCCGTCCTGCGGACGCCGCTCACGCACGACGACATCGAGGGCGTCTACGCGGGGCTGCGGCCGCTGCTGTCGGGCGAGGTGGACGACACCACGCGGCTGTCGCGCGAGCACGCCGTCGCCGAGCCGGTACCCGGACTCGTCGTCGTGACCGGCGGGAAGTTCACCACCTACCGCGTCATGGCGCGGGACGCGATCGACGTGGTCGCCGAGGGCCTCGACGACTCCGTGCCCGCGTCGGTCACCGGCCGGCTGCCGATCCTCGGCGCCACCGGGTACGAGGTGCTGTGGAACGAGCGGCGCCGGCTCGCCGCCGAGTCGGGCCTGCACGTCGCGCGGATCGAGCACCTGCTGAACCGGTACGGGTCGTGCGCCCGCGAGGTGCTGGCCATGGTCGCCGGCGACCCGGCGCTCGGCGCGCCCCTGCCCGGCGCCAGGGACTACCTGTGCGCCGAGGCCGTCTACGCGGTGACGCACGAGGGCGCGCTGCACCTGGAGGACGTCCTGTCGCGGCGGCTGCGCGTCTCGATCGAGGAATGGGACGGGGGCGTGGCCGCGGCGGCCCGCGTCGCGGAACTCGTCGCGCCCTGGCTCGGCTGGGACGGCGAGCGGGTCAGCGGCGAGGTCAAGCGGTACGTCCTGCAGGTCGCGGCGGAGCGCCGGGGCGGCCCGGCCGTCGAGGAGGCGCCAGTCACCGCCGCCTAGGCGACACCACCGGCGCCTACGCGAAAGTGGCGGTCATCGCCGTGGCGTCGCCCGGGGCGTGGATCGAGAGGGTGCCGTCCGGGGACCCGGCGGCCACGAACGGCTGCCGCGCGTAGACGGGCCTGCGGGCGCGGAACGACAGTTCGCGCACCTTCAGGCCCGCCCGGCGCGGCAGCTCCAGGCAGAGGATCGCGAGCAGCGGCCCGTGGACGACGAGCCCGGCGTGCCCCTCGACCTCGGTCGCGTACGCCTCGTCGTAGTGGATGCGATGGGCGTTGTAGGTGAGGGCGCTGAACCGGAACAGCATGACCGGATCGGCGGCCGTCCTCAGCGTCCACGGCGCGTCCACGTCCGGCGCCTCGAACGCCGCCCGCTCCGGACGTGACGCCGTGTCGCCGCTGCGGTAGACGAGGTCCTGCTCCTCGACCGCGATCTCGGCACCGTCCCGCACGAAGGTGTGCCGGACGGTCACGAACAGCATCTCCCCGCTGCGCCCCTGCTTCACCGCGGTGGAGGCGAGCTCCGTCCGGCGCGTGACGGCGTCCCCGACGCGCAGGGGCGCGTGGATCCGGAACCGCCCGCCGGCGAACATGCGGCGCCGCTCGGGAATCGGCGGGAGGAACCGTCCCTCGCGCGGATGCCCGTCAGGCCCCAGTTCGCGCTGAGCGGGGCGTTCCAGGAAATGCAGCCAGTGCCACAGGGGCGGCAGCTCCTCCCCCGGCGGCTCGACGTCGAGGACCCCGGCCAGGGCCGCCGCCGGCCCGGCGCCGAGGACCTCGCTCGTCTCCTGCGGTTCCGGGGCCCATCCCGCGATGTCGATCACGGCCCCATCGTCGCAGGCGCTACGCGAACGCGTTCACCCCGGTCAGCTCCGCCGACAGCTCCCACAACCGCCCGGCCTGCACCGGGTCGGTCGCGTAGGAGCACACGCCGCTGGAGGGCGCGTCGATCCGGCCGCGGCGCCCGGGCTCGCCGTCCGGGACCTGCTCGGCGACGTCGCAGTCCTCGCAGTACACGCCGCCCATGCCGTCCAGCCGCGGGGACGTGGCCGCCCACACGGCCGTCGCCGCGCCCTGCTCCGGCGTCTTGAACCCCTGGCCGATCTCGTTCCCGTCCTCGTCGATCCAGCCGTTCGCCACCTTCTCCTCCCGGGGGATGTGGCGCTGGAGCGGCGTCAGGATGCTCCCCGGATGGAGCGAGAAGGCCCGCACGTCGTCCTTGGCGAGCGCGTCCAGGTGGACGGCGAACAGCACGTTGGCCGTCTTCGCCTGCCCGTACGCCTCCCACTTGTCGTAGCCGCGCTCGAACTGGACGTCGTCCCACCGGATGGGTGAGAAATGGTGCCCGCGCGACGAGACCGCGACGACGCGGGCTCCCGGCCTGAGGGCCGGCCACAGGCGGTTCACCAGCGCGAAATGCCCGAGGTGATTGGTGGCGAACTGCGCCTCCCAGCCGGGCCCGACCCGCGTCTCCGGGCAGGCCATGACCGCGGCGTTGTTGTTTAGGATGTCGATGCCGCGCCCGGACGCGAGGAATCGCTCCGCGAACCCGCGCACGCTCTCCAGGTCGGCCAGGTCCAGCTCGTCGACCTCGACGCCGTCGATGTCGCCGACCGCCTCCTTCGCCGCGTCCGGCCGCCGCGCCGGGACCACCACCTGCGCCCCCGCGCCCGCCAGGGCCCGCGTCGTCTCCAGCCCGAGGCCCGAGTAGCCGCCGGTGACGACGGCGAGCCTCCCCGAAAGGTCGATGCCCGCGAGGACGTCCCCGGCCGTGCTCTCGAAGCCGAAACCCGATCCGATCGTGTGCTGTGGAGTGGTCATGCTCCGAACGCTACGAGCTGGAGCGCGCTCCAGGTCAATCCGGGCGCGGGATGAGCGGGCAGTGGGTGCCCCGGTAGACCGTCGGGACGCAGCGGTTGCAGTGGACGCACAGGGACGGCGTGGACGGGTCGGCGGCGATCCGGTTCACGAGGTCGGGTTCGCGGAGCAGGGCGCGGGCCATGGCGACGAACTCGAAGCCCTCCGCCATCGCGGTGTCCATGCTCGCGCGGTCGGTGATGCCGCCCAGAAGGATCAGGGGGAGGTCGAGTTCGGCGCGGAACCTGCGGGCGTGCTCCAGCAGGTAGGCGTCCTGGTACGGGTAGGAGCGCAGGAACCGCTTGCCGAACATCCGCAGGCCGATCCGCATCGGCAGCTTGTAACTCGCCGCGAACTCGGGGATGGGCATATCGCCGCGGAACAGGTACATGGGGTTGAGCAGCGAACTTCCGGCGGTCAGCTCCAGCGCGTCCACGGTGCCCTCGTCCTGGAGGGCGCGGGCGACGTGGAGGCTGTCGTCGATCTCCAGGCCGCCGCGCACGCCGTCGCGCATGTTGAGCTTGGCGGTGATCGCGATGCGGTCGCCGACCTCGTCCCGGACGGCGCGGGCGATGCCGAGCGCGACCTTGGCCCGGTTCTCGATCGGCCCGCCGTAGCCGTCCTCGCGGCGGTTGAGGCGGGGGCTGAGGAACGAGCTGGCCAGGTAGTTGTGCCCGAGGTGGATCTCGACGGCGTCGAATCCGGACTCGATCGCGAGCCGGGCGGCCCCGGCGTGGGCGCGGGTGATGCGCTCGATGTCCTCCGCCGTGGCCACCTTGGTGAAGGCCATGCCGAGCGGGTTGAAGAACCGCCCGGCCGAGACGGCGGGCAGCCCGTTCGAGCTGGCGTCGGCGACCGGGCCGGAGTGACCGAGCTGCGCGGACGCGGCGGCGCCCTCCGCGTGCACGGCGTCGGTGAGCCGCCGCAGCCCGGGGACGGCCTCCGGCCGCATCCAGATCTGCCGCCGCTCGGTCCGCCCCTCGGGCGCGACGGCGCAGTAGGCGACGGTGGTCATGCCCACCCCGCCGGCGGCCGGGCGCCGGTGGTACTCGACCAGGTCGTCGGTCACCAGCGCGTCGGGCGTCATCCCCTCGGACGTCGCCGCCTTGATCACCCGGTTCCGCAACGTCAGCGGCCCGAGCCGCGCCGTTTCGAAGACCTCCACAATCCGCCTCCCAGCCTCGTTGATCCGGAACATCGACCACGACCACGGGTCGGGCGGCCGGAAGGCGCTCCGGCGCCTGGAGGTCACACGACCCGCCGAGCCGGGCGACCGCGGCGACACGACAACAACCCGCACGGGCACAAGAACCTCGGCCGTGGCGTGAGGATCGCCCGGCTCGTGACGGAGGTTCCAGGGGTCGCCCCCCAGGGCTAACCCAGCCGCTCGATGATGGTGACGTTGGCCTGCCCGCCGCCTTCGCACATGGTCTGGAGGCCGTAGCGGCCGCCGGTGCGGTCGAGTTCGTGCAGGAGGGTGGTCATCAGGCGGGCCCCGGTGGCGCCGAGGGGGTGGCCGAGGGCGATGGCGCCCCCATTGGGGTTGGTCGTCGCCGGGTCGGCGCCGGTCTCCTTGAGCCAGGCGAGGACGACGGACGCGAACGCCTCGTTGATCTCGACGGCGTCGATGTCGCCGATCGTCATCCCCGTCTTCTTCAGCGCGTGCGCGGTGGCGGGGATGGGCGCCGACAGCATCCGGATGGGGTCCTCCCCGCGCGCGGAGAGGTGGTGAATGCGGGCGCGCGGCGTGAGGCCGTGGTCCTTGACGGCCTGCTCGGAGGCGATGAGCAGCGCGGCGGAGCCGTCGGAGATCTGCGACGAGACGGCCGCGGTGAGCCGGCCGCCCTCCACGAGGGTCTTCAGGCCCGCCATCTTCTCCAGGGTGGTGTCGCGGCGCGGGCCCTCGTCGGCGGCGACGCCCGCGCAGGGGACGGTCTCGCGCTCGAAGCGGCCCTCGTCGATGGCGCGGATGGCGCGCTGGTGCGACTCGTAGGCGAACGCCTCCATCTCCTCGCGGGAGATGTCCCAGTCGCGGGCGATCATCTCGGCGCCGTTGAACTGCGACACCTCGGCGTCGCCGTAGCGGCGCGTCCAGCCCGCCGAGCCCGCGAAGGGGCCCTCGGTGAAGCCGAGCGGGGCGGCGGCGGTCATCGCCGAGCCGATCGGGATCTGCGACATGTTCTGCACGCCGCCCGCGACGACCAGGTCGGACGTCCCGGACAGGACGGCCTGCGCCGCGAAGTGCACGGCCTGCTGGGAGGAGCCGCACTGCCGGTCGACGGTGACCCCGGGGACCTCCTCGGGGAGCCCGGCGGCGAGCCAGCAGGTGCGGGCGATGTCGCCGGCCTGCGGGCCGAGGGTGTCGACGCACCCGAAGACGACGTCCTCCACGGCGGCCGGGTCGATCTTCGTCCGGTCCATGAGGGCGGTCAGCACGTGCGCGCCGAGGTCGGCGGGGTGCACTCCGGCGAGCCCGCCGTTGCGGCGCCCGACCGGGGCGCGGACCGCGTCGACGATGTAAGCCTCGGCCATGGGGGGTGTCTCCTTCGTACGGGGGCCTAGCTCGCCCGGATCCCTTCGAGGAACATGGCGAGGTACTGCTTGGCGATGTCGTCGGCGGACAGCCGTCCGCCGTGCTGGTACCAGTTCGCCGCGACCCAGACGGTGTCGCGGATGAAGCGGTAGATGAGGGTCCGGTCGAGGTCGGCGCGGAAGGCGCCCTCCTTGACGCCGCGGTCCAGGAGGGACAGCCACATCTCCTCGAACCGCCGCTGGGAGTCCAGGAGGTAGTGGAACCGCTCGCTGGTCGCGAGGTGCTTGGACTCGTTCTGGTAGAGGACGACGGCGGGACGGTGCTTGTCGATCGAGCGGAACGACTCGACGACGACGGCCTCCAGGGTGTCGCGCGCGCTGAGCCCGGCGTCCAGGACGCGGTCGTAGGCGGCCCACATGTCGTCCAGGAACGTCGACAGGATCTCGTCGGCCATCGACTCCTTGGAGTCGAAGTGGTAGTAGAGGCTGCCGCCGAGGATCCCGGCGGCGTCGGCCACCTTCCGGACGGTGGTGGCGGAGTAGCCCTGGGAGGCGAACACCTCGGCGGCCGTGGCGAGCAGCTCGGCCCGCCGTCCCGCGCGGGCGGCGGCGGTGCCCTCGGCGTCGCGCCGTCGTGGACTCATGCGCTGTTCCTCATGTACCGGTGTTCCTCATGTACCTGGTGTCCCTATGCGTGCTGGGAGGAGACGGAGACGACCTCGCCCGTCATGTACGACGAGTAGTCGCTGGCCAGGAAGACGATAACGTTGGCCACCTCCCACGGCTCGGCGTAGCGGCCGAACGCCTCGCGGCGCGTCAGTTCCTCCAGCAGCTCCTCGGACGTCACCTTGACCAGGTGCGGGTGCATGGCCAGGGACGGGGAGACGGCGTTGACCCGGACGCCGAAGTCGGCGGCCTCCAGCGCGGAGCAGCGGGTGAGGGCCATGACCCCGGCCTTGGCGGCGGCGTAGTGTGACTGGCCCTTCTGGGCCCGCCAGCCGATCACCGAGGCGTTGTTGACGACGACGCCGGAGCCCTGCTCCCGCATGAGGCGCAGGGCGGCGCGGGTGCAGCGCATCGTGCCGGTGAGGGTGATGTCGAGGACGCGGTCCCACTGCTCGTCGGTCATGTCGACGAGGTCCGCCGTCCCGCCGAGGCCGGCGTTGTTGACCGCGACGTCGATGCGGCCGAACCGCTCCACGGCCCGGCCGTAGAGCGCCCGGACCTGGTCCTCGGAGGTGACGTCGCAGGGCAGCGCGTCGACCCGGTCGGCGCCGAACTCCTTCTCCAGCTCCGCCGCGGTCGCGGCGAGCCGACGCTCGTGCGCGTCGGAGAGCAGGACGCGGGCGCCCTCCTCCAGGCAGCGGCGGGCGGTGGCGCCGCCGATCCCGGCTCCGGCCGCCGCGGTGATCACGACGGCGCGGCCCGCGAGCAGGCCGTGCCCGGGGACGTAGGGGGGCGGGGTCATCCGCGTGCCTTCCTGTCGGCGGCCGGTTCACGGGGCAGGCCGAGCACGCGCTCGGCGATGATGTTGCGCTGGATCTCGTTGGACCCGGCGTAGATGGTGTCGGAGCGGGAGAACAGGAACAGCCGCTGCCAGTCGTTCAGGTCGTAGGGCTGCTCCTGCGCGGCCGCGCCGTCAGGGCCGGTGCCCGGCGCCCCGTCGGCGACGAGGCCGGCGGCGCCGAGGACGTCCATGGCCAGCTCGCCGAGCTCGCGGTGCCAGGTGCCCCAGACGAGCTTGGAGATGGACGACTCGGGGCCGGGCGCGCCCGCCGCGACGCCCGCCATGGTGCGCACCGCGTTCAGCCGCATGATCTCCAGGCCCATGTAGGACCGGGTGAGCCGGTCGCGCAGCAGGGGGTCCTCGATGGCCCCGGTGCGCCGGGCGAGGTCGGCGACGCCCTCGAACTCGCGCCGGAACCCGACCTGCTGGCCGAGCGTCGCGACGCCGCGCTCGAACCCGAGCGTCGCCATCGCGATCTTCCAGCCGTCGCCGGGCGCGCCGACGATGTTGCCGGCGTCGGTGCGGGCGCCGTCGAAGAACACCTCGTTGAACTCGGAGGTGCCGGTGAGCTGGACGATCGGCCGGATGTCGACGCCGTCCTGCCGCATCGGGACGAGCAGGTACGACAGTCCCTTGTGGCGGGACGACCCGGGCTCGGTGCGGCACACGGCGAAGCACCAGTCGGCTTCGAGGGCCAGCGACGTCCACACCTTCTGCCCGTCGACCACCCAGTGGTCTCCGGCGAGTTCGGCGCGGGTCTGCACGTTGGCGAGGTCGGAGCCCGCGTTCGGCTCGGAGTACCCCTGGCACCACAGCTCCCGCGCCGCCACGATCGGCGGCAGGAAGCGGGCGCGCTGCTCGTCGGTGCCGAACGCGATGATCGTGGGGCCGAGGAGGTTCTCGCCGATGTGGTTGACGCGGGCGGGCCCGTCGGCGAGCGCGTACTCCTCGTGGAAGATCACCTGCTGCTCGACGGTGGCGCCGCGCCCGCCGTACTCGCGGGGCCAGCCGACGCAGGTCCAGCCGGCGGCGGCCATGTGGCGTTCCCAGGCCAGCCGCTCCTCGAACGCCTCGTGCTCGCGGCCGGGGCCGCCGAGCCCGCGGGCGTGCGCGAACTCGCCCGACAGGTTGTCCTGGAGCCAGTCGCGGACCTCGGCGCGGAAGGCCCGGTCCGCGGGGGACTCGTTCTGCTTCACGCCGCGAACTCTACCAAACAGTTGTTAGAAAGAATCACCCCCCAGGGCGGGTTCGGCCTCCCGGGCCGCGACCCGGCCCGGGACGGGCGGCACCGGCCGGGCCGGCGCGGGAGCCGGCGCGGCGGCCGCGAACTCGCGGTGCAGCAGGTCGAACAGCCGGTCCCACCGGGCGAGGACCGCGTCCGGGCGGAACCGGAGCACCGACGCGCGGGCCCCGGTCCCGAGCATGCGGCGCAGCTCCGGGTCCTCGATGAGCCTGCCGAGCGCGGCGGCGAACGCGGTGACGTCGCCCGGTGCGGCCAGCAGACCGTCCCGTCCGTCCTCGATCAGGGTCCGGACGCCCGGCGCGCAGTCGAACGCCACCGTCGGCAGCCCGTACGCCATCGCCTCCAGCACCGACATCGGGAAACCCTCGGCCCGCGAGGGCAGCGCGAACACCGACGCCTCGACGAGCGCCTCCTCAATGTCGGCCACCACGCCCCGGAACTCGACGGATCCGGACAGCCCGGCGGCGTCCGCCCGCGCCCGCAGCTCCGGCTCGTCCGGGCCGTTGCCGTACACGTGCAGCCGCCACCCCGGATGCCGTCCGGCGACGCGCTCCCACGCCTCCAGCAGCAGGTCCACGCCCTTCTCGTAGGCCAGGCGGCCGACGCAGGCGACGACGGGCAGGTCCAGCGTGGGATGCACGCTCGGCGTGACGTGCAGCGCGTTCGGGATGTGGTCGACGTTGGTCATGCCGTCCCGGGCCCAGGCGTCGGCGTCCTCGGCGGTGAGGACCAGCATCCGGTCGGCGCGGGCGTAGTGCTCCTTGACCCGCCGGTACCGCGACGACCCCCGGGTCGCCTGGTAGGACTCGTGGCTCATGCCCACGACGCGCAGCCCGGAGGTGTCGGCGAGCCGCACCCACTCCATCGCCCACACCTGCGCCACGATGACCACCGCCCCCGGCCGCGCGGCGGCGAACAGCTCCGACAGGCGCGCCGCGCCGCGCCGCTGGGCCGCCGTCCGCCGCAGGTCCCGGGCCCGCGCCGCCGGGTCGAGCCGCCGCAGCGCCTTCCCCGGACGCCACGCGAGCGTGGGCGACCGCCACTCGCCGTGCAGCACCTCGACGGCGTAGGAGCCGTCGCGGCCGTGGTGGTACGGCTCTGTCCCCCGCGTGACGCCGACGAGGGTGACGCGGTCGCCGCGTCCCGCCAGCAGCCGCGCCATGTGGTGCGCCCACCGCTGGAGACCACCCATGTCGTCGGCGTTGTTGCACACGATGAAGACGTCACGCGGCGCGGCCATGGCGCTTCCCCCTCCTGCTCGGCGCGGCCGGGAAGTAGCGGTCCGCCACCGCCCGGGCGGCGGTGCCGCGGTCGTGCTCGCCGAAGCGCGCGGCGAACGCGCGGCGCCGCCCGGCGTGCACGGCCTCGGCCGCCTCCAGACCGGCGAGCGCGGCGACGAGCTCGTCCTCGGTGCGGGTGATCGGCCCGGGGCCGTGCCGCTCCAGGTCGAAGTAACCGGCGGCGAGGTCCCTGCCCTCCGGGAGGTGCAGCACGATCGGCCGGTCGAGGAGGGCGAAGTCGAACATGATCGAGGAGTGGTCGGTGACGAGCGCGTCCGCCAGCAGCAGCAGCGGCGTCACGTCGGGCACCGCGCCGACGTCGCGCATGACCTCGCGGGCGCCCGGAGGCACGTTCGCCCGGCACAGGTAGTGGGGCCGGACGAGCAGGACGTACTCCTCCCCCAGCTCCCGCGCGAACACCGCCGGATCCACCGGCGGGTCCAGCAGCCGGACGGGACGCCCCTTCGGCCCGGTGACGTACGTGGGCGCGTACAGGACGGCGCGGCGCCCGTCGTCCAGGCCGAGCGCGTCGCGCAGGGCCGCGACCTCGGAGGCCAGCTCCGGATCGCCATCCACCCCGTTGACCAAGGGGTCGTTGCGGGGATACCCCACCGGGAGCAGCTCGGAGCGGACGCCGAGGCCGCCGCAGAGCGTCTCGGTGTCGTGCCCGGAGCGCACCAGGAAGCAGTCGAAGCGCTCCACCATCCTCCGCAGCCGCGCCTGGTCGCCCGCGGGGCCCGACTTCAACCGCGGCTGGTCCAGCCCCATCAGCTTGAACGCCGACCCGTGCCAGGTCTGGATGTAGGTGGTCTCGGGACGCTTGCGCAGCCGGTCCGGGAAGCCCTGGTTGTCGATCCAGAACTGGGCCCGCGCGAGCGCCAGGTAGTACGCCCATGATCCGCGCTTGACGAGCCGGGCGTCGTCCGGGAACCCCTTGGGGGACGACGCGTACGACCACACCGCCGTCACCGGACGCCCGGACCTGCGCAGCTCCCGGTAGAGGTACTTCGGGTTGTCGGAGTAGTGGCGGCCGAGCTGGCTCTCGAAGACCGCCAGGCCGGTCCGGACGGGCAGCCGGCTCAGCACCCGGTTGAACACGACGATCTTGGTGTTCCGGCCGGTCAGCGTCCGGCGCACCGCCCTGTCCAGCGCCCGCGCCCGACGGCGGGCCAGCCGCGCCGGGCGGGACAGGGCGGCGCGACGGGCGAGCGCGCGGGTGAGCCGCGCCCACGGGCTCCCCGTCTCCAGGGCGAACGCCAGGTGCCCTCCCTCGGTGACGTACGAGCGGAGCCGGTCCCCCGCGAACCGCGTCAGCCGCGGGCGGACGGGCAGCGCGACGCCTCCGAGCGACGGCGACCCGCGGCCCTCGCCGAGCCGCGTGACCACCTCCTCGCCGTCCACCCGGATCCTCAGCCGGACGTCCCAGACGGGGTCGACGAACCCGAAAGGGCGGATCTTGCGGGCGGGGTCGAACTCGGCCCTCCAGGTGAGCCGGTCGCCCTCGTGCCGGACGGACGCGCGGATCCGTCCCTTCCTCGCCCGGCGGCGCCGGTCGCGGAACTCCAGCGTTCCGGCCAGCTCGGCTCCCCGCGGGATCCGCTCCAGAGGGTTCAGCACGTACCCGGCCATGAGCACGCGGCCGCCGCGCGTCTCCAGACGGGTGACGGTGTTCGCCGGGCGCAGCTCCCGGAGGGGCCGCACGTGGAAGCCGAAGGCCGTGACGTCCAGGACGCGGCGGCCGAGCGTCCCGCGGGGGCGCCCGGCGCCCCAGTAGACGCGCCCGTCCCGCTCCACGAGGCGGGCGCGCAGTTCGGGACGCTTCACGGGGTCGTACTCGGCCGCGGCGAGCGCCCCCGCGTGGTCGCCCTCGCGGATCAGGTGCGCGGCGATCGCGGGCAGCGGGTTGGCCTGCTCGAAGACCCGCGGGTCCAGCTCGGCCAGGTAGGCGGCGGCCAGATCGAGGAAGCGCGCCTGGTGGGCGGGGGCCTTGTCGCGCAGGTCGCGCAGGTACAGCACCAGGTCGTGGTTGACGAACTTGACGTCCTTGGCCCGCTGCAGGTCGTAGGCGCCGCGCAGCGCGAAGAGCATGTCGATGCGGCGGTGGATCTCCAGCCGGTCGGCGAAGTTGGCCAGCTCGGTGCGCCGGTTGGAGATCGACGGCGCCCGCGTCCGCTCCTTGACCATCCAGTTGTAGACGCGGTGCGGGATCAGGGCGGTGCGCCCCGCCTCCAGGTAGGCCTCGGCGGTGAACAGCAGGTCCTCGTAGTGCAGCCGCTCCACGAACCGCAGCCCGTGCTCCTCCAGGAAGCCGCGCCGGTACGCCTTGTTGGTCGAGAGGGTGTCGTAGAGGAGGTCGGGGTTCTCGTTCAGCGACTCGTAGACGGCGCTGTGCCGGTAGAGCCACGGATACCAGGGGCGGATGCGCCCCTTGGCGCCCTCGGGCACGTCGAGGAAGATCCGGTCGCAGAGCCCGGAGACCATGTCGGCCCCGGTGTCCTCGGCGGCGGCGAGGAGGTTGAGGCAGGCGTGCCGGTCCAGCAGGTCGTCGCTGTCGAGGAACATCACGTACCGGCCCGTGGACGTCTCGATCCCGGTGTTGCGGGGACGGCCGCACCCCCCTGAGTTGGCCGGCAGGTGGACGGCCCGGACCCGTCCCGGATGGGCCGCGGCGAGCCGGTCGGCGGCCTCGCCGGTGCCGTCGGTGCTCGCGTCGTCGACGATCACCGTCTCGACGCCGCCCAGCGACTGCGCCAGCGTCGAGGCCACCGCCCGCGGAAGCCTCCGCGCGTCGTTGTAGGCGATCACCACCACGCTGACATCCGGGCGCACCGCCATGGGCATCCCCCTCCGCAGACTCCGGCGTGCTGCTTTCCTTTCCACGAACGCCGCACTGAGGTCCAAGAGGGATCAAAGGCTGTCAACGCTTCGCATTACCCACCGTGAGCGGAGGCATTGGGCACAACACCCGGAACGCCAGAAGGCGCCCGGCCGGGGGGCCGGGCGCCCTCATGGAGCGTGCGCCTTCTCGGGGGCGTTCGGGTCAGCGGGCGTAGTCGGGGTAGCCGTAGCCGACGACCTGCGACTTCTCGCGGACCTTCTTCTTCACCGCGTTCTCGGTGTTGCCCTCGATGGTGGTGATGCTGCCGTCGCCGTTGTCCTTGACGACGATGCCGACGTGGTCGATGTCACCGATGCCGGCCTTCGAGCCGTCCTGCCAGTCGAAGAACACCACGGCGCCCGGCTTGGCCTTGTGGCCCCAGCGGTCGGTCTGCTTGAACCAGCTGGCGTGCTGGACCGTGTAGGCGTCCCAACCCATGTTCTTGACGCCGGTCTGGGCGCCGAGCCAGGAGACGAACATGTTGCACCACTGGGCGCCGTTGTACTCCTTGACCGAGAAGCCGCCGTCGCGCTTGGCGGTGGCCTTCGCCTGCGGGGTCGAGACGTACCACTTGTGGTACTTGGTCTGGCCGCCCTTGCCCTCGTGGACGCCGACCTGCTGCTGCGCGAGCTTGATCACTTCGGCGGGCTTGACGGCGTGCGGGGGGACCTTGAAGCCCTCGCGCCGCGCCTCGGCCGCGACGTTCTCGGCCTTCACCGTCTTGACCTGGGAGGAGTCGTGCGCGGCGGTGCCCTGCTCGGCGACCGCCGCCGTCTGGGCGGAGGTCTCGGCGACCGCGCGGCCGCCGGCGAGGGGGTTGACCACCGAGAGCCCGACCGCGCCGGCCAGGACCGCGCCGACGGCGACGCCGACGGCCTTGTCCTCGGGCGTGAGGCGGTGGAGCGAAAGTCGATCGAACAGACCGGACATGCAGGGAATCTCCTTGTCTTCCATGGCGCCTACCGGGTTAGCTGACGGATTCGGGCATGGAAGCAGCCCTACGGCGCGACTCTCGGGCGCGCCGATTCACCCCAGAAACGTGGGTCCCCGGCTCCGTTCCGGTCGCATCGACCGGACGGACTCGGCCTCGCACCGCGCGAGCGGTGCAGGTATACGGATGCCTTCACTGACAGATCTTGACGAGGGGGCGCGCGTCACATGGCGCGCATCGCGTGCGGATTCCGCTCCGCGATCCTCGGCCGCGCATGGTGCGGCCGGTGGCAACGCATGGGACGCGTTGCGTGATTCGGGATCGAAGGTACCAACCTTCTCAAGAAAAGCAAACCAGGCATAAAGTAAAGTCTTGCCTGCTCAAAGCCCTTCCAAGAGACTCCCAACACGGGGACGGTCCCGCGTCTTCCCGATCTTTGTCGGGACGCCCTCCAACCCCTTGCCCGCCGTACTTACCGGCCCTTCGGGAAAAGGTAAAGAAGATCGAATTGCCTGCGGCCGGCACCTCCCGCCGAGACGTTCGCGGCCTCGGCCACCCCATCGAGTGAGGCGCACGTCACACTCGGCGATCTTGCCTGGTCGGGCGTGCGGTTCGTCACCGCGAGGCCCGGACGGTCACTCCACGTAAAGGGCGAAGAGCGTGGTGTCGTCGGCCGCCCGGTCGTGCTCCATCCGCGCGAGCACCTCGTCCAGCACCCGCTCGGGACGCGAGGAGCTGTCACGCAGGATGTGGGTCAGGCGGCCGATCCGCTCGTCCAGGTCCGCGTCCCTGCGCTCCACCAGGCCGTCGGTGTAGAGGAAGAGCATGTCGCCCGAGTCGAGCCCGGTGGTGATCGTCGTGTACTCCCAGCCGGGCATGGCGCCGAGCATCGGGTCCCGGACCACCTCCAGCGGGGTCGCCCGCCCGTCCCGGACCAGGATCGGCGGCGGATGGCCCGCGCACGTCCACTCCAGGACGTGCCGGGCCGGGTCGTAGTGGGCGACGATGGCGGTGCCCGTCGCGGGCGGGTCCATGCCCCCGATCAACTCGTTCAGCCAGCCGACCAGCCGTCCCGTCCGCTCCCCCGTACAGGCGAGGCCGAGCAGGCCGTTGCGCGTCCGCGCCATCGCCGCCGCCGCCGGCAGCCCGTGCCCGGCCGCGTCCCCGATGGCGAACATCGCCCGTCCGTCCTGGAGGGCCTTGGTCGCGAACCAGTCGCCGCCGATGCGGGCCGTGCTCTCCGCCGCCATGCTGCGGATCGAGGTGCACATGCCCGGAAGCTGCTCCACCTCGTCCTCGTCCGGCAGGATGGCCCGCCGCAGCGTCACCGCCACGCGCCGCTCCTGCGCCGTCCGCGCCTGCTGGCGCAGCATCTGCCGCCGGGTCTCGGCCAGCGCGCGCTCCACCCCGCGCCGCCGGGTGATGTCCTGCGAGACGATGTTGATCGAGACGGGCAGCCCGGACTCCCCGAGCACCGGCTCGGCGAACACCCACAGGTGGCGGGGCGTCCCGTCGTGGCCGATCACGCGGTGCTCCGCCTCGACCGGCTCACGGCGCAAGAACATCGTCTGCACGGCCTCCTCGACCAGCGGGAGGTCGTCGTCGGCCACGACCTTCGGCAGGTCGTGCGGCATCGGCGGCACCTCGTCGGGGGAAAGGCCGTAGTTGGCCAGCATCTGCGGCGTCCAGTCCGCCTCCCCCGTCGCGAGGTCCCACTCCCCGAACCCGATCAGGGCGAGCCGCTCGACCCGCTCCAGCCGCCGCGCGATGCGGTCCTCGGCCAGGTGGTAACGCCAGGTCACGCAGATGCCGGTCGGCACCCGCACGCACCGCACGCTCATCCGCGACGAGCGGGACAGGCCGCGCTGAGCCGTCGAGTACTGGATCGAGGAACGTTCCAATCGCGTCCCGGACTCCAGCACCCCGACATAGTCGTCGAACAGGCCGCTGAGCACCGCCCCCGGATCCGTCCGCAGCAGCCGCAGCCCGGTCAGCTCCTCCCGGCCCCGCCCGAACATGTCCCTGGCAACGCCGTTGAGCTCCGCGAAGAGGAAGTCCGCCACGTTGCCGTCCGGCCCCCGCACCGGGACCAGATGGGCCGCCGAATCGAGCGCCCCCTCCAGCACCGCCGTCGCCGCCGGATCCACGGGCACCCGCGCGAGGACCTCCGCGTCCCCCGCGGTGTCCTCGGCCGTCACCCGGCGCAGTACGTCCTCGGCCTCCGACAGGACCGCCTGGCGCTCCGCGGGGACCTCCTCGGTGCGCGGCGCCCGGCGCCCCGCCAACACGGCCCCCACCGGCCCGCCGCCCCCGTCCTTGACCAGCAGTGACGCCGCCTCGACCATCTCCATGTCCAGGTCGCGCGCGAGCCAGATCAGGTGCTGCAGGGCCTCGCCCGGCGGGACGCCGAGACGCCGGGCCAGCACGACCCGCGCCTCCGCCAGCACCGCACGGTCGTGCGCGGCGCCCCGCAGGTCCTCCAGGTCCGCAACGTGCACCCCGGGCTGGATGCCCTCCGCTTCCACCAACCCTGTCCCCCGTTCGGCGTCACCTGCCCCTGGGAGAAAAAAGCTACATACGTCAGCGAGGGACTATTCGCCCATCCCTGAGTAAAGTGTCCAGATCTTTGCCCGGGTTTTCCGTTGGCGTCCGAACTCGACCGCTTCCGGTGACCCTCTCAAAACGGACCCCTGCCACGCCGCGTGACCCACGTCACACCCGAGCCACCTGCCGTGTCAGCGAGGTGATCCGCGCCGCCGCCGTCCGGAACGACGTCCCCGCCGGATGCAGCGTCAGCACCACCACGATCCTGTCCCCCACGACCCCCGTCGTGTGCAGCACGGGCCGCCCCAGCCCCAGGTCGGGCCGCCACGCCGCCGGCCGCACATGGCACGGCTCCGCCGGCGTCTCCCCGAACCCGGACCACCCCTGTTTGACGGCCCACGGCCGCCTCACCGCCCGCGGAATCCCGAACGTCTGGTCGAACCCGTCCGTCCCGCACGGCGTCGACCTGCGCAACTGCTGGAGCACGAACTCCCGCTGCCCCTCCGGCGCCTCGTCCAGCAGATACCGGTACATCCGCACGACGTCCCGCGCGCTGAGCGCCGTATACCCCCAGAACCCGGGCTTCTCCGCGGGCGGCGGCGCGGTGTCCTCCAACCCGACCTTCCGCACCATCCGCTCGATGACCCGCCCCTGCCCGCCCCGCCGCCAGAACTCCGTGGCCGCCCCGTCGTCGCTCGACCGCAGCATCGGCACCAGCAACCGGCGATCGGCCGCCGACACCTCATGCCGATCCATGTAGTCCAACGCGATAAGGATCTTCACCACCGACGCCGACCGGAACGTCTGCCGCGTCGCCCGAGCGGCCACCACCCGCCCCGAAGCCCGATCGAACACCTCGTACGAGGCCCGCACCCCAGCCGGCACCCGCACGACCGGCGCCTTCGACGGCGCCTTCGAAACCCGCGGCACGACGCTCTCCGGCTCAGGACTCCCGCTCACCGGCCGAGCCCCTCCACCGTCCCCGCACCCGCACACCAGCCCCAGACCCACGACCCCGGCCAGCACCACCCGCACACGCACCATCAGGCCTGCCTACCAGAGATCCGCGCCCCCGTATCTCGGTACGCACGACCCCGCAGACTGCGCTAGAGTAATCACGCCCGCTCAAACGGGCACCGGGACGTAGCGCAGTTTGGCAGCGCACTTGACTGGGGGTCAAGGGGTCGTGGGTTCAAATCCCGCCGTCCCGACAGAGAAAGACCAGGTCAGAAGGGCTTCGGAGATCATTCCGGAGCCCTTTTTCGATCTTGAAGGTCGATGGGGAGCCAAAAGGGGAGCCACCACCATCCGGCCTACGCCGACTTGCCCGGACCGAACACCACGTCGGCCACCTCCGCGCCCCGGGTAATCACCGGCCTGAGCTGGTGCCGGTAGACCTCCCCGGTGACCGCCGGAGAAGAGTGCCCGCACAGGTCGGCGATCGCCTCGATGGGCACTCCCCCGTCACTCATGATCGAGACGAACGAGTGACGCAGTTCGCGCGGCGACCAGGTCTCCCCGATCCCCGCCTTCTTGGTGACGAGCCGGAACCCCCGCCGCACGTTCGCGGCGTCCAGAGGCTTCCCGGTCGTCGAGCAGAACACCAGGCCGGTCTCCTGCCACGCAGGCCCTGCTTTGAGCCTGTCCGAGGCCTGAAGCGCGTGATGCCGTCGCAGAGCATCCACCGCTTGAAGCGGCAGCTCCAACGTCCGCCGCGACTTCTCGGTCTTGGTGTCGCCGTGGGCTCGCACGGACCGCCACACGTAGACGGCGAACCTGTCGCGATCGAAGCCCGCCTTGACCACCGGCCGCCATTCAGCCGTCTCATCGCTCCACGCCACGACATGAGCCCACTGCAACGCGCGGGCTTCTTCCGTACGGACGCCGGTCAGCAGGCTGACCACGACGTAGGCGTGCAGTCGAGAGGACTGGGCTGCTTCCAGCACGACCCGGGCCTGCTCAAGGGTGAGAGCCCGGCTCGGACGGCCAGCCGTGCCCCTGGGGGTCTTGACCAGCTCGGCCACGTTCCGCATGACCATGTCGCGTGCCTGAGCCTGCCGGATCGCGCGCTTGAGGATCGCGTGCACGAGCCGCAGACTCCGAGTCGACAACGTGCCGGAGAGCCCGTCGAGCCACTCGTCGACGTCGTCGGCTCGCAGATCAGCGAGCTTCGCCTTGCCGAGCAGCGGGATGACATGCTTCCGGGCCAGGCTCCCGTAGTTGCCGACCGTGTCGTCATCCAGCCCTTTGAGGCCTTTGGCGAGCCAGTCTTCGACGCAGTCCCCGACCGTGTAGGTCGCCGGGGCCTTGACGCCGGCCTCCAGTTCTTCGACCACTTGCTTGAGCTTGTCCAAGACCTGGGCTTTGGTCCTGCCCTTCCTTTTGATGCGTCGGCGCTTGCCCTCGGGGCCGAATCCGAGAGCGAGGGCCCCTGTGTAGCCTCCTTTCTCCGGGTAGACGGTGCCTTCGTACTTACCGATCAGGATCTTGCTCAATCGATCGCTCCTCGCGTCGGTCGAGATACTCCTTGATCGCTTTCCTGATGACCCATGACACATCGCGCTCCTGCGACTGCGCGTACGCCGACAAGCGCTGCTTGAACGCTGTGTCCACGCGTACGGCGGGCAGGGTCGTCCTGTCGTCGGCCATATCTGCGTCTCCTCTCGTCAGTTGCATGCGCCGAGGTGAGAACGCGCTCGCGTCGATGGAGTTATCAAGAAGCGAGCCTCGAGGCTCCCTTGGTGGGAGCACCCGAGGACTTTCGTAGCACAGTGTAGCACGCTATCTACTTAGAGTCACATTCAAGTGCGGCGATGAAGTCAGCGAGATGCCGATCGGTGATCCGCCGCAACCGATCGATCTTGATACTGCGCAGGCGTCCGGTACGGAGCAGCATGTACACCTTGTCGCGACCGACCTGCAGAATCTCGGCCACTTGTTCCACCGTGTAGACGCGGACCCGAATCCCGTCATCCGTGAAGTGGCTCCCGGCTCCCGTATCGCTCAGCCTCGCTCCTTCGCACTCGGAGCCAGTGATCGGCGCGCTCATCTCACGGGAGGCATGCACCGGTTCCGGCAAGATCGGAGCACCGCAGCGCTCGCACGTGTGACCTGGAAAGTCGGAGCGCGTGGTCAATTGAGGCACCACCCGACGTCGCGGGCACTGTCCCCGTCGGCGAAGGGACGCTTGCCTGCGCTCGCTAGAGGCCCGTAGCGGGGCTCGGTGAAACCTTCACGGCGGGTTCTGCGGCGTTGACACAGGTCGATCCCGTGGGCGCCACCACGGTCGCGGATATAGCGCAGAGCGACGGGGTGTTCGAAGTTGTTGCCTACGTTGACGAGCGGGAAGGCCCAGGAGCCGGACCTGTTGCGGATGGTGGCGAGGGCGGCCGTTGCTTGCCAGCCACCGCCGTCACTGAAGGCCCCGAGTAGGCCATCAGGCAACGTGCTCTTCGTCCACTTCAGTGGCGGTGGCATGTCCAGGTTCTGGCGGTGAACTGGTGTGTGAGCTCGCATAAGAGCGACCCTGAAGGCATGGGCAGTGGTGTTCGGGCGGCGGTGTGGGCGCATACGCAGGCCTCCGGTCAGGCTTCGGCTGTACGGGATGCGGGGCGGGTGGCACCGATGTATTGGCGTTCGCGGTAGGGGTTGCCGGTGAATTGGGAGATGCGGACGACATCGCCAGTGCGGGGGGCGTGGATCATGCGGCCGCGTCCGTAGAAGATGCCGACGTGGTGGATCGTGGCGGGGTTGCGGAGGTCGGTGGCGAAGAAGAGCAGGTCTCCGGGTTGGAGTTGGGGCCGGGGGATGTGGGTTCCGGCGTTGTACTGGTCGGCGGCGACTCGGGGTAGGCGGATGCCGGCTTGTGCCCAGGCGTACTGGGTGAGGCCGGAGCAGTCGAAGCCTTTGATGCCGGCTCCTTGGGCGGTGCCGTAGGTGGGGCCGGAGGGTCCGCCGCCGCCCCAGGAGTAGGGGGTGCCGAGCCAGCGCAGGGCCGCGCGGACGGCGGTGGCGCCGCGTCCGGTGGCGGTGGGGGCGGCGTAGAGGGCGGCTTGGGCCAGGACTTTGCGGACGTACCAGTCGGCGTGGTTGTACTGCCAGATGGCCCGGTAGAGGTGCTTGCCACCATTCCCGGCGCCGTTGGCGCACAGGTAGTGGGCGGCGCCGTGGATGGCGTCGGCGGGGTTGTAGCGGTCTTTGCGGCCGTCGTGGTCACCGTCGACGCCGTAGGCAGCCCAGGTCGCGGCGAGGAACTGCATGGGGCCGCCTGCTCCGGCGAAGTTCTGGCCGGATTGGACGCCAGGTGCGGTGGAGCGGCCGTGATCGGATTCGATTTTGCCGATGGCCGCCAGGATGTTCCAGGGCAGGCCGGGGCAGGTTGTGGCGGCGTCGAGGTACCAGCGCAGGTAGGCCGGCGGGATGTCGCGTTGGGCTTCGGCGGTGGACGCGCCGGCCAGCTCTGATCCGGTTCCTGCGGCGGAGTTGTGACCGGCGAGCAG
Organism: Actinomadura sp. NPDC048955; assembly: GCF_040649435.1. NCBI lineage: Bacteria > Bacillati > Actinomycetota > Actinomycetes > Streptosporangiales > Thermomonosporaceae > Actinomadura > Actinomadura sp. NPDC048955. Next base: position 111,793 of record NZ_JBEZJI010000020.1, on the reverse strand, counting down.
GATCACCAAAGCCAGCGGGACAGCAAGAGCGGCGGCGCATGCGGTGGCGGCGGCTTTCACCGCGTCGGCCGCCGCACCGGTCGCCGGGGCGGGCTACTCCTGGCTGACCTGCTCCTGGGTGGTCTGGTTCTGTGCGCCGGTGCGGGCGCGGCGTTGGGCGCGGTATCCGGCGCCCTTCTTGGGTTCGGGTGGCTCATGCGCGGTCTCCCCCGGTTGGTGGGGCTGCCGCAGCACCTCGCGGACCGCTTGCCAGGAGTAGCGGAAGTCCTTGCCGGTCTTGAGGGCGGGGATCTGCCCTGCGTTGGCCATCCGGCGGACGGTCTGGGGCGAGAGGCCGAGTTTGGTCGCGAGTTCGGCTGTGGTGAGGACGTCGGGGTCGCGGCCGGGTGTCTCGGTCATCGCGGGGGCTCCTGATTCGGCGGTCACGGCTGTCCTCTCCAGTGTGGTGGACGGGCGCTGCGGAAGCACGTTCTTGAGGTCGAATGCTTCTCGAAGAAACTGTTTGACGTTGCTTGCGCTCCATAATTCTGCCACGTACTGTGAGCGACCAACAACCCAGCGCATTGATTCGGGGGTACGCGGGTGAGTCTTCGACAGACCGGACCAAGCAAGGCCGAGCAGCCGGCAGAGGTGCTTGACGTGGTCGTTGCCGGCGCGCACGGCGGCGCCGGGACCTCCACGCTGGCCGCGCTGCTGCCCGCGGCGTGGGACATGGGCTCGATCGGCCAACTACTGGATCTCGACCGGGCACCGCTTCAGGCCAAGGGCCGTCCAGTGGTCCTGGCCGCGCGCAACACCGCGGTGGCGGCCACGCACGCCACCGCCGCGATCGGTGCGCTGCACGAGTGGGGCGAGCTCGTGGCTGTACTGGCGATCGTCAGCGATGGCGGCCCGGAATCGCGGGACGCGACAGCTCGATACGGGCTGCTGACTGCGCGGGTCGGTGGCGTGGTGCGCGTCCCGCATGTGCGGACCCTGCGGCTCGTCGAGGACCCGTCGAAGGTCGCCCTGCCGGGAAAGGTGCACCAAGCCCTCGGTGAGATCCGGCGCCTGCTCGGCGAGGAGCACCGATGAGTCTGATCTCCTCCCTGCTCACCGCGGTCCCGCTCATAGGCGTGGATGTCAATGTGCCCGATCCGCCCCCGGCTCCCCCGCCAGGGCTCGATAGCAAAATGAGCACGCTGCTCTCGTGGGGCAAGTGGGGCGTGCTGATCTGCGGCGTCGCCGGCCTGTTCATCTGCGCGGGCCAGATGGCCATCGGCCGCAAGAACCGGTCCACGTTCGCGGCCGACGGAGCGACCGGCATCCCGTGGGTGCTGGGCGGGCTGAGCTTGGCGGCGACAGCGGCCCCGATCGTCGGGGTGTTCTTCAAATGACCCGGGCGAAGGAGGTCGCGAACCCGTCGGACCGCTGGTGGCGCCAAGGCCCGGTCATCGCGGCGTCGGTGATTGGCGGCGGAGTCCTGGTGGGGCTTCTGGCGCCTCCAGTCTTCCGGACGCCTCCCGCAACGACTCCAGTGATCGTGCGAACAACGGCGCGAGCCGGGCAGATGGTCAGCACGCCGCAGGTCTCCTTCGCCGGCGTGTCGTGGCACGACTACCACGGCGTTCTCCTGCCCTACTCCGCTGAGGACGGCCCACGCGACACCGCCAGCGATCTAGCTTCGGGGTTCGCCAGGACGCCGCGCGGGGCTCTACTGGCCGCGATCCATATTGCGGTGCGAGCCAACGTGCAGTGGGGCAGCGACGTGTTCGGCCCGACCATAGAGCGGCAGGTCACCGGCCCCGACGCCAGCACCCTGCTTGATGCGACACGCAGGGCCTACGAACGACTGAAGGGCGACCGGCCCGACGGCGCCATGCTCAGCCGCGGATATGTCGTGCTGGAAGCGTTCCGCTGGCAGGGGTACTCGCCCGAGGCGGCGAGTCTGGACCTGGTGTCGGCGGGGCCGGGCGACAGCGATGTGACGGTCCGTGCCGTGGCCCGGTTCCAGTTGCAGTGGCAGGACGGTGACTGGCGTCTGCTGGCTCCCCCGGGTGGGACATGGGTCGGAACAGCGGCCCCCGTCGATTCGCCGGACGGCTATGTCCGCTTCCCGAGCGGGGGCGCCTGATGTTTCCGTTCGATCCGTGCTCACCGGTCATGGATCCGGCCTGCGTCCAGCCGGTCGATAACGACGGCCACGGCGGAGGGGGCCCGTCTCTGCCCGGGATGCCGGACATCCCGGGCATGGTGGGCGGGCACATGCTGGATGAGGCCGCCAAGTCGTTCCAGTCGGCGGTCGGCTGGCTGATCTCCAACACCGCCGCCTGGTGGGTCAAGACCCCCTCCCCCGATCTGGAGGGCGAGCCAGCGGTCGGTTACCTACAGCTCCTGGTCCAGCCGCTGACGGTCGCGGTCGCGGTACTGGCGTTGCTGGCGGTAGCCGCACGCATGGCGCTGTCGCGCAAGGCGGTTCCGCTGATCGACGCCGGACGCGGCCTGGTCGTCCTCGCGGCGGTCACCGTGATCGGCACCGTCCTTCCGAACCTGCTGCTGCAGTGGGGTGACCAGTGGTCGGGCTGGGTGCTGAACGCGTCCTCGCAGGGCGACTTCGCCAAGCGGATGACCCAGATCGTGATGGTGCCGAGCGGGACGCCAGCCGCGCTGGTCCTCATCCTCTGCCTCATCGCGCTGATCATCGGCATCATCCAGGCGATCCTGCTGCTGTTCCGCGGAGCGGCGCTGGTCATTTTGGCCGGGCTGCTGCCCCTAGCGGCCGCAGGCATGATCACCACCTCGACCCGGTCGTGGTTCACCCGTGTGGCCGGCTGGATGCTCGCGCTGATCTTCTACAAGCCCGCCGCGGCAGCGGTGTACGCGACGGCGTTCACGCTCGTCGGCAAGGGCAAGGACATGCGCGTGATCCTGATGGGGTTCACGATGATGCTGATCAGCCTGATCGCCTTCCCCGTCCTGCTGAAGTTCTTCACCTGGACGACCGGCGGCACCGAATCGAGCACCGGCGGCGGGATCCTCGGCGCGCTGATGGGCAGTGCGACCGCGCTGGGCGCGTTGCGCGCCTACGGTGCCCTGGGCGCATCGGGCGGACGGTCGGACTCGGCAGGCGAGCACGCCGACTACCTCGACCAGCAGCTCGGCGACCAAAGTCCCCCAGCGCAGCCACCATCCGCCGCCGACTCCGCCGACCAGCCGTCTTCCCCGCCCGGTCACCCCCATGACACCTCGGCACCGGCCGGCGGTCTCGGCCATGGCCCTTCCGATTCCAGCTCCCCCGAAGGAACCGGTTCTCCCGAGGCAGGCCAGCCCGCGCAGGACGGTCACGGGTGGGCTCCGCCCGACGGCGGTCACGGTGAACCGGTCGGTCCTACCGGCATCCGCGCGGCCGACCGTGAACGTCGCCGCGGTGAGGACGCCATCCGGTGGGTTGGCAACGGCGGCCTGGACGGACCGACCGGGGCCGCCGGGGAAGGGGGTGGCGGCGGTGGAGCATGACATCCGTACCTACGGCGGCTGGCGACGCCGCCAGGGCATTGGCCTGCTCGGCCTGGACACCACCTCGACCTTCATCGCGCTCGGCACCGCGATGTTGCTCGTGCTGGTCGCGGCCACCGCTCCCCGACTGCTGGTCTACCTGCTCCCGCCCGCCCTGATCAGTGGCGCGCTCAGCTTGGTCCGGGTCGGTGGCGTGCCGCTGGCGCGTCTCGTTCTGGCGCGGTGCCGCTGGCGTTGGGGCGTGTGGCGCGGCCACACCCGCTACCGGGCGGGAGTCGTCATCGACCACCCCCGCGCGTTCCAGCTCCCGGGCGTGCTCGCGCCGCTGACGCTGCTCAGTGCCGAGGACGGCTACGGCGGCCGGTACGGAATCGTGTGGGACCGCCGCGCCGGTCTGCTGACCGCCACCCTCCGCGTCGTCCCGGCCTCGACGTGGCTGGCCGACCGCAGCGACGCCGACAATTGGGTCGCCTCCTGGGGTGGCTGGCTCGCCGCGCTCGGGCACATGCCGGCCGTGCGCTGGGTGAGCGTGACAGTCGACACCGCGCCCGAGCCCGGCTCGACCCTGTCCGACGCCGCCGACCGCGCCGTCGTGGACGCCGCGCCGGAACCGGCCCGAACCATCATGAGCGAACTCGTCCGCACAGCCCCCGCGGCAGCCGCCGATGTCGACACTCGCGTCTCGATCACCTTCGATCCCAAGGCGTCCGCGGCCGGCCTGAAGGATCTGTTTGAGGCGGTCGCCGAGCTGGGCCGCACGCTGGACGGGCTGGCGTCACGGCTCGGTGGCTGCGGTGTGTCTGTGCTGGGACGCGCCACCGCAGCCGAGATCGCCGGGGCGGTACGGATCGCCTTCGACCCCGATTCGCGCGGGGAGGTGAACCGGCTGCTCGCCCGCCCGAACTCCGAAGAGATCCTGTCGTGGGCTGATGCCGGACCGGTCGCAGCAACCGAGCACACCACCCACTACGAGCACGACGGCGGCCATTCGGTGAGCTGGGCCTGGCACGAGCCACCCCGCCAGAACGTGCGCTCCGACGTCCTGGCCAGACTGGTCGCGCCCGGGCCGTTCCCCAAGCGCGTCACCCTGCAGTACCGGGCGTTGCCCGCCGCGGCGGCGAGCCGCGTCCTGCAACAGGAGGTCAACGCGGCGGCGTTCCGCGCCCAGTTCAGGCGCCGCACCGGCCGCGACGAGACCGCCCGCGACAGCTGGGACGCTGCCCGCGCCCGCCAGGCCGCCGCCGAGGAGGCCATGGGCGCCGGGGTCTGCCTGGTCTCGATGTACGCGACCGTCACCGTCACCGACCCGGGCCAGCTCCAACGCGCCGTAGCCCACGTGGAAGCGTCGGCCGACTCGGCCAAGATCCGGCTCCGCCGCCTGTGGGGCAGCCAGGCCGCAGGATTCGCCACCACCTTGCCGTGCGGCATCTGCCCACCCGAGCTGTCTCGCCGCCTCGTGCACTGAACCGGAGGAACCGAGCTTGCCCAACGCCGAAACCGCCGCGATGTCCGAGCCGCTCGCCCCGCCATGGGGCTGGCGCGGCCCAGGTACCGGACGCACCGCGCACGTCGAAGCCGCCCCGGAGTTCCAGGCCACCACCAGCCAAGTCTGCGGCCTGTACCCCTTCACCGCCGGCTCAGGAACACCCACCGCCGGCACGCCCATCGGGCGCCACCAGCTCTGGGGTGAGGTCGTCTGCCTCGACCCGCTGGCCTGGCTCCGTGAAGGCCTGGTCACCAACCCGGGCATGTTCGTCCTCGGCCAACCCGGCACCGGCAAATCCACCCTCGTCAAGCGCCTGGTCACCGGCGCCGTCGCGACCGGCACCACACCGATCATCCTCGGCGACACCAAACCCGACTACACCCTGCTGGTCGAGTACCTCGGCGGCCAAGTCATCCGCGTCGGCCGCGGTTTCGACCGCATCAACCCCCTCGACGCCGGCCCCCTGGACCAGGCACGGCAACGCCTCACCGGCGCCGACGCCGACGCCGAAACCCTGCGGTGGGAAGTGCGCTCCCGACGGCTCTCCCTGCTGCTGGCGTTGGCGACGCTCGTCCGCGAAGCCCGCATCACCAACGCCGAGGAAGTCGTCCTCGGCCGCGCCATCGACCTCCTCGACGAGCGCCTGCCCCACGACCCCACGGTCGTGGACGTCCTGCGCATTCTGGAGCAAGGGCCGAACGAGCTGCGCTCAGCGACCCGCACCGACTCCGCCGACTCCTACCGGGCCCAGACCCGCGACCTGGTCTTCACCCTCGACCTCCTCATCTCCGGATCACTCGCCGGCGTCTTCGACTCCCCCACCACCCGCCCACTGAACCTGGACGCCCCAGCGATCAGCGTCGACATCTCCCGCGTGCGAGCCGCCGGCGACAAGCTCCTCACCGCCGCGATGCTGTGCACCTGGGCCTACGCCTTCGGCATGGTCGACGCCGCCACCGCCCTCGCCGACCTCGGCGCCGCCCCACGACGCTCCTACCTCGGCGTCATGGACGAACTCTGGCGGGCGCTGCGCGGCGCCCCCGGCCTGGTCGAGCACGCCGACGCCCTGACCCGCCTCAACCGCGCCAAAGGCATGGCCTCAATCATGATCACCCACTCGCTCGCCGACCTGGACGCCCTGGCCACCGAGGAAGACCGCGCCAAGGCCAAGGGCTTCGCCGACCGCTCCGCCATCACCGTCCTGGCCGGACTCCCGCCACGCGAGCTCGCCCGCGTCCACGAGATCACTCCCCTCACCGGACCCGAACAGCGCCTGGTCACCTCCTGGTCGGCCCCCGACTCCTGGCAACCCGGCGCCCGCCACCCCGGCCGCGGCAAGTACCTCATCAAGACCGGCGAACGCCTCGGCATCCCCGTCGAACTCTCCCTCGTCGGCCCCGAAACCGACCTCTACGACACCGACCAGGCCATCCGAGGTGCTGGATGACAAGGGCGCTGGGGCCGCGGGCATCGCTGTGGCACTCCAACGCAGCTGCCGGCTGGCTGGTGCTGGCCGGCTGCTGGACACCCATCGTCGTGCTGTGGGTCGTGTGGTTCTCCGCGGAGCTGTGCGCCGCCGCCACGGGCGGGACGGTCATGCCCTTCGGCTCCGATTTCGCGATCGCTCTCGCACGGGGCCAGACCAGCAGCACGTGGCCGGGAACACCGACACCGCTGGTCCTTCTTATCCTCGCGCTCCTGGTCACCGCACTGATAGGCGGCGTCTGGGTGATCTGCTCGCGCATAGCTGCGCGCCTGCCCCAGCCTGGAGATGCTGTCGCCGCGCTCGCCGACAACCCGGGCCTGACCGCACTCCAACCCGACGCGACCGCACGCAAGGCCATCACGTTGAGACGTTCTCTCGTCAACTCCGCCCCAGCGGAGCTGGACCGGGACGACATCGGCCTAGTCCTGGGCGACGTCCTTCTCCCCGGCGAACGTTCCGGCCCGACGTTGTTCGCCTCGTTTGAGGACACGGTCGTGGCGTTCATGGCGCCGCGGTCGGGCAAGACAACCACCCAGTCGATCCCGCACGTCCTCTCCGCGCCCGGCCCCGTCATCGCGACCAGCAACAAGACCGATCTGTGGTCGGCGATCGCTGCCGTCCGCGCCAAACGCACCGGTGGGAAGATCTGGCTGTTCGATCCGCAGCACATCACCTACCAGCCGCAAGCCTGGTGGTGGAACCCGCTCTCCGGCCTCTCCACCGTCGAGGACGCCCACCGGCTCGCCGGGCACTTCGTCCTCACCGTCGACGACGGGCAGAAGAAGGATCTGTGGGGGCCCGCCGCGCAAGACCTGCTGTGCGCCTTGTTCCTGGCCGCCGCGACCTCCGGCCGTTCGCTTCATCATGTGGCGCAGTGGCTGGACGAGCCGGCCGTCCCCACGCCGATCGAGCTGCTTCAGAAGGCCGGGTTCCAGCTCATGGCCTCCTCGCTCAAGGGCACGCAGAACGGGGCCGTTGAGACGAGGGACGGCATCTACCAGACCGCTCGGACGGCGGCCAAGGCACTGCGCGACCAGGAAATCCTCGCCTGGGTCACCTCCGATCGCGACCTGCCGGTCTTCGACCCGGACGCGTTCGCGACCTCGCGCGACACGCTGTATCTGCTGTCCAAGTCGCTCTCGGCGGCGGCTCCGCTGATCGCCGCGCTCACCGACACCACCATGCGCGCCGCCGAGCGCCGCGCCGAACAAGCCGGTGGCCGCCTGGACCCGCCGCTCATCGTCGCGCTGGACGAGGCCGCCAACATCTGCCGCATCGCCGACCTCCCGCAGCTCTACTCCCACCTCGGCTCGCGCGGCATCGTCCCGGTCACCATCCTGCAGAGCTACGAGCAGGGCGTCACCGTCTGGGGCGAGCCCGGCATGGCCGCCCTGTGGGGCGCCGCAACCCGCAAGCTCATCGGCGCCGGCATCGACTCGCCCCGCCTCGTCCGCGACCTGGCGACCCTCGTCGGGCAGCACGACGTACCCGCCCGGTCCATCACCTACAGCGAGGGACGCGGCAGCGAGCAGATCTCGTTGCGCCGCCAGGACATCCTCGAAGCCGCCGACATCCGCGCTCTGCCCACCGGCACCGCGCTACTGCTCGCGACGGGCACCAAAGCCGCCCTCATCCGCCTGCGCCCCTGGTACGCCGGACCCCACGCCGGAGCCATCAACGCGGCCATCAAGAGCGCCGACATCGCCATCGCCGACGCCGCCCGCCGGCACTACCACCGCGACACCAACTGATCCCCCCGTCCGAGAAAGGACCTTGCGTGCATACCTCGACAGCTCTGGAGGCTCCATGTCCCATCCCGACACCCCACGCACGGACGACCAGCGTCTCAAGCCGCTGTATCCGGATGTCACCGCCTGGGTGACCCAGCACTTCGTCCCGATGTACCGGCGTACCCTCGGCGGCGAATTCCGCTGGTGCGCCGAATGGTGGCGGCACGGCGAAGCAATCTCACGCCTCACCGCCCTGTGGTTCTCCTGGGAGGCGATGCGGCTGCAGGGCGCCACCGGCATGGCCCTGTGGTACCGCGACCACCTCGACCACCAGATGCCCGTCCTGCTGGGACCGCGCGGCCCCTTCTACCAGTGCACCGAGAACGAGCATCTGGCCCCGCACCAGGCACGCATCATCCCCGTCCCCGCCTGGTGGCTGGGCGTCGACCAAGACGACCTCGCCGCAGCCGACGCATGAACTCGACTCGCACGCTGCGAACCGCTGGCTGGAGGCCCGTGTGACTGGACGCATGGCCGCCGCTGCCCTGGCGCTGGACGCCTACGAACAGCACCTGTTCGGGGAGCTCGCCCATGGGCACCGCAACGACCACGCAGAAGCCGAAGGACTCGTGCACGCCCTGGTCGTCGACCTCATCACCTACGGCGAGAGCAACCACCTGGACGTCGTCGACCTCCTGGACGCCCTCGTCCAAGCCCGCATCGACCGCGGCGGGGCCCTCATCAACCCTCGCTACAGTTTCCGCCTCAACACCGAAGTCCAGTTCCGCGACCGAGGCGCCGACGAGCACCGCGGGTTCATCACCGAACTGAAGTCACACGGCTCTAGACAGGACGCCGAATGCGTCCTGCGCGTCCCAGGACTCATCGACCCGCAGCACATCATCACCTCGCAGCTCCAACCGGCTGTCCGGCTGGTCCCTGTGCGGACTCGTACCTGCGGAATCGTCTTCTCCGCGCTGGAGGCCGAAGACACCATCATCGAGATCCTCGGCGCCCTGACGAGCAAGCAGGACACCGCTCCTGCTCCTGAGGTGGTCGCGGATCTGGACGAGCTGGCCACCGCCCTGGCCACCTGGTCCGCCACGACACCCCGACAGGTCCTGAACCACCTCCGCTACCAGGCGAAAGTCTCCCCGCCATCGTCGGACCACCGCTCACCAGCCGCTCGCCGCGCCGCAGCAGCCTTCCCGAACGGCATCGCCGCCAGCCTGGCCGGCGAGCAGCCGAACGCGTCGACGGCCCACAATCCCGAGCCGCCAGGGCCAAACCCGCCTCTCCGTCGTACGTGATCCGCCCTACCCGCTCAGTCATCCGGAGGTACTGAATGCGCGAGCATGAAGAGGCAGTGGCCAACGCGCTCGACGCCTACCAGCGGCAAGTCCTGCCCGACAAACTTCCCAGCCACCGGGCCGACCCGTTGCTGGCCGAGTTGCTCAGCAAGTCGCTCCTCGATCAGCTCGTCCGCTACGCCGAGCGCCGGGACCTGAAAGTGAACGACACCTTGGCTCTGCTTCATCAGGAACGACTCGACCGCGGCGGGCGCGCCCACGACCCGGTCGAACGCTTCCGGCTCGCGAGCGAGGTCCAGTTCCGGCAAAAGACCACCGCCACAGGGGCCACGCCGCGGTTTCCGCTATGGCGCGGCTTCATCACCGCACTGGCTGCCTCACCAAACGGCGGCGCACAGAGCACGGTCCGCGTACCGGGAATCCACCAAGGTCTACACGTCACGGTGTCCGAGCTGGAACCGGCCGATCCGTTTCCGCCGCTCTCCACCCGAACGGCTGGTGTCGTCGTAACTGCCCGTGGAGCTGAGTCGACGATCATCGACATTGGCGTCCGGCTCAAGCGCGCCGCCGCCAGCGGCCTCGTCGCCGACGAGCAGGCGCTCACCGACCTCGCACAGCTGACAATGAGGCTGGGGACCTGGTCCGGTGGCCAGCCCGACGCAATCATGCGCCACCTCCACGACCGCATCCTGGCCGCCGTTCAGAAGCCGCCCCAGCCAGGCCGAGGAGGATCTGAAGCGCGGCTGTCCGCAAGCGAGTTTCCCCACGGTCCGGCCTCCTCGCCGTCACCCGACCGACCGCCCACCACAAAGCCCAGCACAGACAACCGGCACAACCCACGCAAGCACCACACCTAAGTCCTCACCCGCGCCTCGCATGCCACCTCACTCGAATCCTTGGAGGCCTAATGGCCGAAGCCGGCGCTGAAGAGTTCGCCGAGTTCGGAGCAGCAGCAATGGACTCCTTTCAGGCCCTCTTCGAGGAGACCGAGCATCTCGACCATCGCATCAACGACGTTCACGCCCGCGAACTCCTCGGCGATCTCTTGATCGACCTGATGCACTATGCCCAGCACCGCGGGCTGGAGTTCAACGACATCCTCGCCCAAGCCAACGGCCACTACCTCAGCGAACGCAACAGCTCCGACGTCTACGCCATCGGCTCGGCCGTCCAGCTCAAAGGACCGGCCGCCGACGAGGCAGCTCTGCTCGGTCGACCAACCAGAGGCGGCGTCACCGGAATCTACGTCCCTCATGACGGCCCAACCGAGTACTACGTTCGTTTCCTCGGCGAGCCCAGCAGCCGCAGCATCCGCGCTACCGAGCTGCAAGAAGCATCGGCATTCCCTGCCACGTCCACCACAAGGGGCGTCATCAGCGACCCCTTCCTTGCTGAAAGAGACCTCGTCGAGGTGATGACCCAGATCGGGCGAGCCGACCTCAACGGCGTCCCACCGAACCAGGACGACCTCAACGATCGCCACGTCCTGCTGGAAGCCCTCGTGGCCTGGAACGGTATGGACACCCGTGACGTCACCGACCTGCTGCTGGCCCAGGTGGAACAACGGCTCACCACACCCCAGGCCGAGACCTCAGTCCCAGGCGCGGCGCTCAGCCCCGGCCGACTCGCAGCACAGGACTTCCCGATACCGCTGGAACAAGGACTCACAGAGCATCGCCCCAGCACCCGCACCACTCCTCATCCCGCCGCCTCCGCCACCAGGCGCACCGACCGTCACCGATAGGTCCGCCCCCACCTGCGAAAGCTCATCACGACACGCACCTTCCATTCTTGGCCTATTGACCAAAAGCAACGATCTCAACTCTCAGCGATTTTTGGAACACGCCTTGAAGATGGGCGTCAATAATCCGGAGGTTCCGCTGAAGTACTTCTTCGACTACGCCGCCCGCCAGATCAAGACGGCCGACTCCATCCCCGAGCTCCTCGCAGCCGCCTTCATGGGCATGGAACTGATCGAGCGCGCCACCACCGTCCTGGCCCAAATCGCTCCCGAGGCCGCCTACCAGACCGCGCTCGCCGAGGCGAGCGATGCTTGGTGGGCCCTTGCTGATGCTCCCACCCTCACCTGGCCGGACCGCGGTATGTCGGACACCGAGATACCGGAACTCGCCAATTCGGTCGCCGCCTTGGTGATGGTCGTGGCCGAAGCCATCCTCAACGTCGCCTCCAAGACCACCGACCCCGCCGACCGAGTGGCCTGCCTACGAGCCGCCCACCACGCCGGCAACGTCCACGCGGCCATGAGGTAGGACCAGTGCCCCACAACATCAAGCGCATCGACCGTGCCACCCACGCCCTGATCGCCTACGAACTAGACGCCTTTCCTGGCAAGCCTTCGCTTCTGCAACGCGACCCCTTCTACAGCGAGGCCCTGCTGGCAGCACTGGTCTGCGATCTGGAGCACTACGCCAACCACCACGGCATCAACTTTTCCGGCATCGTCAGCACCGGCCGCGCCCTCAACGCCGAAGAGGTTTCCGAGGACGCTCCCTACAAGCCCGGCGACCACGTGTGCCTCACTCGCCAGCACGACTACTGCGGCACCGTCATCGGCTGGCAGACAACCGGCACCGACGAGGAGACCTCCTACCTCGTCGCGGTCCCCGGCATCCCCTACATCTACGCCGAGGTCGCCACACACCTTGCACCCGCACCCGCGTTTCCACCGACCGAAACGATCCTCGGCACCGTGCACTCTGCTGACCAAGCCGAACAGCTCTACTTCAACATCGTCAAGCAGCTTCCGAACGCGCCAGCATCGACCCGCCCCAAGCTCGAACACGACCGCCAACGACTGCTGGACGCGCTGAGCTCCTGGAGCGGGATCTCGGTATCCCGTCTTCACAACGAACTCGCCCCTCGCCCGGCCACAGCCAGGCGCCCCGAAATCGACGTCCACGCCGCTGCGGAAATCCAAACCGACGTCAGTCACAGTTTTGCTGCAGAACCGCCAGCGACTCCCCGCCGCAGAAGGCCGCCACCCTCGCCCCGCGGCACAATTACCAACACATAGCCACCGAACAAAGCAGCCCTCGACCACTACCAACGCACGGCACCGCCATTACGACGAATCCTGTGCTGCCCCATCCAAACCGACTCTTTGGCCAGCTCACACGTCCACCCGGAGGACACCGCGATGACGCACGAACGTCAGCACCAAGACGTCCGCCAAGGCTGGTTCACCGAACTCCTCAACAGCGCCCTCAACAACCTCGCCCACGCCGAGCGCGTCATCACCGCCTACGCCGCCCAATCGCCCGACGGCTTCATCGCCTGGGGCATGGCTGAAGGAGAAGCCGTCCAAGCCCACCAGGCACTCCGCCAAGCCCCATCCCTGCGCGCCACCCTCCCCGACGACCACACCGGCCAGAACGCGACCGCCGACGCCCTGTTCGACCTCGCCCGCAAAACCTCCCAAAGCCTCGTCCGGGCCGCCGAACTGGCCAACGACCCCGACGACAAGCTGGCCTGTCTGCAAGCCGCCCTGCACGCCGGACGCCTAGGCGACGCACTCCGGTAGGCACGCATGGCCACATTCGGAGAGATGACCGCACTCGCCGACGAACACCTCACCGATCTCCGAAGCCAGCTCCACCTGGCGCGGCTCGAAAGAGACATCCGCAGTCGCACCGCCCTGCCCGAACTGGCACGCCTCACCCACGTCCTCGCCCGCTACCACGACCAGATCGCCGACGGCTTCGGAATTCCCGACCCGACCGGCACCGGCATACGAGTCGCCGCCCGCCGCGCGAGCAACCTCATCAAGCAAGCCGAAGCCCTCTTCGGCCAACCTGCAGACACTGAAACCCCACGGTCGGCCCTGGCCCAGAAGCTCCGCGCCACCTCGATCGCGCTGGGCTGCGGCCTAGACCTGCTGTCCACACACTTCCCCACCGCCCAGGACCAAGCGACCTCAGCGACCGCGATCGTGATCGCGGCGCCCGACAGCGCCCGCTCCCTGCTGCACCAGCTCAGCGTTCACACTTCCACCATCGGCCATCTAGCCAGGCGCACTCCTCCGCCCACCAACCAGGCCGGCGTACTACTCCTGAAGGCAGCGTTCCTCTCCCACATCCACAGCGAGAACCGGGCCTCACTACCCATCACCGCCGTTCAGCCCCAACACACGCCAGACCGCATCCCCCCTGCGATCGGCGAAGACGTCACTCAAGCCCTCGCCGGCATCGACGCCAGCATCCAACGACTGAGCAACCCACCCACCGCAACCTCGGTCACCACCTGGCGCTACCTCGCGCGAGCAGCCGCCATCATCTGCGACATCAACTCAAAAACCATTCACCAGCTGATTCACCGAACCAACGAACTGACCGAACCCGACCGCCTACCCGCCCTCAAAGAAGCAGCAACGGCCGTAAAACACACCGGCCGCGCCTGGAGAACCATCATCCGGCGCTGGGACGAGCACATCGGCCACTACGGCCATCCCGCTAACGGTCTGGCCACCGACGCCAGCGACCTCATTATCCGCCTTGGTCGCCTCATAAACGCCGACCCCGCTTGGACGCCAAGCCCTCACGCGTCCAGCCGACTAAAACCACCTCACGAACTCGCACCCGATCTCCACCACGCAGCAACCCTCGCCACGGCCACCCTCAGAACCATCGAAGCCTGCAACAACCTCGCCTCACACCACCACGCCGCCATCAACGACGCAGCCTCAATAGGCGCAGTAAACCGCCAGAAGAAATACCCCACCCATCTGCCGCGCGTACCAGGATCAGTACGCGAACTATCGACCCGCTACGACACCGCCCGAGACAAGGGAAAGCAAACCATCATCACACTCGGCCAGGCGCTCGAAGCACTAAACTCCCCACACCCAATACCACAAGAAGTGCAACTAATCCTCCTTCGAGCAACCGTTCCCGACGAACGAAGCCAGCCCAAGTTGGCCGCGATCGAGTTCCCGGCCTCACTCACCGAAGTTCTGGCCGATTCAGGCAGCTGCATGGATGCTTCAGACACCCGGTCTCCGTCGCAGCTTGAGCAGAGCTATCGGCGATCATGATGGCACGGCTCTACAGAGATCAACAAAAGATGCATAGACTCGCAGAGCGAGAGGCAGCTTTCGCCTAGAATGGTGGAATGAATACCAGCGCTCCGGGCAGGGGAGCATGAAAATATACCTGGTGCCCCAGCGCTGGCAGTTTGCCGACTTCCGTGGAAGCGCTTGAAGTCTCGAAACGGTGCTCCCCGTGCACGCGGGGATAGCAACTCAACACGCGCGTCGCCTGCGGCCAGCCTCTCGGCGCGTTAGGAAGCGCAGGCATAGTTCCAAGCCTTTGGCGCCTTGGCTAGCCGCATTGTCAGCGCTGCTGAAACGGATCACCAAAGGTCATGGGTTCTCGCTGTTGGTAACGGCGGTACAGGCGGGTCAAGGTGTCGAGTGGGAGTAGGGGCCAGCGGGTGACGGTGCCGGTGGACTTGTCGATGACCAGGGTGGTGGCAGTCTCGACCGTCGGGATCGGGGGTGGTTCGGGAATGGGAACCGAGATGGGGATGGCCTGGTAGCCGTCCTCGAATTCTCGGATGTGGATGAGGGTCGGGGTGTCGTGGCGGTGGGGCAGGCGGAGGTGTGCGCGGCGCCAAGCCTCGGCGGTGTCCAGGGGCAGGGAGGCGGTTGGCGTAAGAGGGGCCGCGCTGGGCTGGGCAAGGTGAAGATCAGTGTTGGGGACGCCCGTCGGCTGGTCACCGTCGTTGCAGGTTGGCTTCGCGATTTCTAGCGCTGTTGTCAGCGCCTGCGTGGTGAAGCAGACCAGATCTTGGGCCTGGCGGAGGAAGTCGAGGGTGGGGGCGTCGAGTTGATTGGCGGCATCCGGGCGAGCGAGGAGGCGATCGATGGCAGTGCGGTCGGCTCGCTCGGCGAGCATCCGGATCTTCTCGACGCTTCGCCGCAGGTGAGCAAGGCGGTCAGCTTCGGTAGGCATAGGTACTGGTCCTGGCGTGCTGTTGTGGGCCGGGGACGCGGCAAGTCGAGGGGTGCCGCATCCCCGGCGTTGGGGTCCCCAGGCGGCCGGGTTGTTCGGGCTATCAGGCTGGGGATGCTGAGGGGTGAGTTTCGTGGTGGCTGGTGATGCGCTCGGCGGTCTCTTCGAGGTCGATCAGTGATTGGTGGGTGCAGCGGTGGCCGTCGTGCCAGGTGAACGTCTTGGACCCGATCCAGATGCTCAGGGTTCGGGTGCTGAGAACTGTGGCTCCACTGCCTTCCCTGCGGTAGTTGGTCGAGATGCCGCGGGCTTTAAGTGCGTCGGAGAGCTGGCACGCCGTGAGCGTTGGCGAAAGAGCTTGGTCGACCATCTGCCAGGAGGTTGGTAATGCGAGGGTGAACCAGACGCACTTGCCGGGCGTCGCGGTCAGGCGTGACCGGGTGAAGTGGGTGCCGGTGCCGGCGGAGACGGCCGCGACGATGGAGAGCCCCTTGCCGTGCTCGTCGAGCAGTTCGGCGTCGCGGATGACTGGCCAGGTCTCTCGCTGTGTGTCGAAGATCGAGACGACCAGTTCCGGGGTGGGGCAGGTGCGCGCCCAGATCCAGAGTTCCTGCCCCACCGCACTGACGCGCCCCGTCGAGGACGCGTAGGTGTAAGCATTGGTCGCCAGCTCGGACACCGCGAGTTCGCCGTCCTCGATCTGATCTGATGCGAAGCCCAGCGGGCGCATCGTCGCAGCGAGGCGAGAGCGTGCAAAGGAGGCGGTACTCGCGTCGCTGGGGAGTGGGAAGGCGCACGCCCCACCAGCTGGGATGTCGGTCGGTTCGCCGGTCAGCACCTGTCCCTCCCCCTTTCAAGCCAGAGGCTGGAGTGACCGTCTCGGCCCCAGTCGATGGCTCCGGTCCCCTCGCGACCGGGAATCGGTTGAGCGTCAGAAGCTCCGCGAGCCACCAGCGGAGCTGAGCTGTGATGGGAGGCGTGACGGGAGGGCGGCCGTAGCAGGTGATGCTCCGGCGTAAGTGGTGCCATGGTCGCGATATATCGACTCAGGCCCTCCGGCGAGCTCTGCTCGATTAGTCGAGACTCGCCGTTCTCGGCACGGACCAAGGCCCAGTAATTACCTGTGTATGCGCCGAACCAGATCGCGGCGTGGGGGTACCGATGGCCGAGTTCGGCGACGGCCTGAACCGGGCCTTGATCAATCATCCTGTATGGCACGGACGCCGTGGTCCGAACACACGTATGGCCATGGCGCCGCCCGCCTTCAGGCCCGTGTTTTGTAGCGTGAGCGATCACTGGGCCGGGTGCTGCATTCGTTCGATCATGCATGGGTCGGAGGACCTCCACTATTCGATCAAGGCTGCGGCGGGTGGTGCAGCACCGCGTCCGAGGTCGCATCGCTCCTGCTGAGCGCTTCAGCTGGCTTCGTCCGGCAGAGATCAGCGGGATCGGCTTCTTCAGATTCCGTCCAGTCGCTCTGCGTGTGCGACCGAACACAGCACAGCATGCACCTGGAATCTGTGCTGCACAAGTGTGCCGACCAAGTAAGGACAGCTTGTCTTATTTGTCGGAGACGTCACCGCACAACTGTGGAAGGTTAGAGTTTCAGGGGTCGAAGGAGACTTGCGCCGTATAACTTGTGCCAGGCATGAAAGGAGAATCCATGCCGCAACCGCGGGTCACGACAGTACGCATGCGCCGACTCGGCACCGAGCTTCGCAAGTTGAGAGAAAGCGCCGGATACACGATCGAGCAGGTCGCCGAACACCTTGAGTGCTCACCCTCACGAGTGAGTCGGATCGAGACCGGCAAGGCACAGCCGCCCAAGCAGCGCGAACTTCGCGACCTGCTGGAGTTGTTCGGCACGTCCGACGCCCGGATCCAAGACGCCCTCCTCCAACTTGCCCGGGAAGCAGCACAGCCGGGTTGGTACAGCGAATTCCAGGATGTCTTCCCGCCGCACTTCGGCTCCTACATCGGCCTGGAGAGCGAAGCCACTGAGCTGCGGCACTTCGACAACCAACTCGTCCACGGCCTACTGCAAACTCCCGAGTACGCAAGTGAGGTGTTGCGGACAACTCTGCCTGGCGAGGCACCCAAGACCATCGACCGACTCCTGGAGCTCCGCCTCGCCCGGCAACAGCTCCTCGACCGCACCTTCCCGCGGTTCTCCCTATGGGTGATCTTTGACGAGAACGTGCTGCGCAGGCAGATCGGAGACCCTCAGGTGATGCGTGAGCAGATACACCGGCTCCTCGAAGCGATCAAGACTCCCAACATCACTTTGCAGGTCCTACCCTTCGCTAAGGGTGCGCACGTCGGGCTCGACGGGCCGTTCTCGCTACTCGGCTTTCCTGAACCCACCGACCCGGACGTCGTCTACGTCGAGAGTCAGGCCGGCAACGCCTACCTGGAGCAACCGCATCAAGTGAACCGCATGAACACGAAGTTCAACCTGCTGGTGGCATCGGCACTCGACCCCCGTGAAACGGCATCCTTCCTGCGCAGCGTCAAAGAGGAGATTCAATGACTCACCAGCCCCCCTCCCCCCTCCCCTGGCGCAAGGCGACCGCCAGCCAAGGCAGCCAGGGCTGCGTCGAACTCGCACCGCTCAATGGGGGCATCGCTGTCCGCGACTCCAAAGATCCCGACGGCCCGCTGTTTCTTCTGAATCGCGAGGGATGGCGCCAACTGGCCGAGAGGGCTAGCCACGGAGAGCTCGACCTCTAGCCAGCGCATACAGAGAACACCGTAACTCGTCCGCATGGAGTGGCCGCGTGCCGCAAATTTCACGCCGCTAGATGCCGGTAGCGCTGAGCAGTCGTCGGACCGCCAGGAACGGGTCGCGTCCTCTAGGCCGAGCAGGCCGCCGTCCCGATGAACGGCTTTGATCCGGACGGGACGGCTGACGGGGAGCAGGTAGCGCTTTTCGTAAGCCATCAGGTGGTCGACGACGTAAGCGGCAGGCGGGTTGGCGGGGTGCTGTGAGGGCGGAACCGGCCAGTCGGCAGGGAGTTGTAGCGGGCGGGTGAGAAGAGTCGAAACGAGTCCTAGGCGTGCGGCCAAGCCCGCCGGGCTGGTCCTGGGCATTGAGGATGACGAAGTCCAGTTCGGCGGCGACGGAGGTAGTAACCGAGAGGTGGGTGAGGTAGGCGGCGGCCCTCTGGGAGCGCAGGCTGTACACCAAAGTCACCGCGGCACCGGTGGCCAGGACCGCACCGGGAACGTCGAGGCGGCGCCGCCCCAGGGGCGCGGGACTCAGGGACCAGGCGGGGAAGCAGCGCCAGCGCCACAGCGACGACGGGCAGGTTGATCAAGAAGATCCACCGCCAGGACACCAGGTCGGTCAGCGCCCCGGAGATCACCAAAGAGTTCATGCTTCTCACTGACGCAATCGCTCAAGACCGTCCCTGGCGGACCAGCCCGCATTGAGCGCTGACTCTTCAGCAGCCAGAGGCCGCATGTTGATATGACTGCAGGTGTTCGGTGTGGGCCAGTGCCTCAGGAGTCTGGTGCTGCAGCCGGGATGTCGTATCGCCGGAGCGCGCCGAACCAGCCACAGCCGATAATGACGCCGATCAGCAGGCCGGCGCCCAGGAAGGCCGGGCGTGGGTCGTGGCCGGACGCCTTGGTCACCGCGCCGGCGACAGTGGCACCGACAGGGGTCGCCGCGACGAACAGCGCTCGTGCCGCTGTCGTGACCCGCCCGAGAATCTCGCGGGGAATCCAGCGCTGCCGGGTGCTGCGGTTGATCACGCTGGCGATCGATACCGCCCACATCTGCACGGCGTTGGCGGCCAGCAGGGGCGCCCATCCGGTGCTGGCGCCCATGACCAGCAGAGAGCCGGCCGCCAGCAGGATGCCCAGGCTGATCGAGGGCAGCGCACCCAGCCGCGCCGCGATGAACGGAGCGGTGACCGCACCGGCGATCCCGCCGGCCCCGCCCGCCGTGATCACGGCGGCGACCAGCGGCGTCGGAAGGCCCAACTGCACGCGGGCGAAGTAGACGATCAGGGTGTCCACCGCCAGGCAGAGGTTGACCAGGGTCTGAACGATGGTGAGGGCTAGCAGCGGGCGAAAGCCGACGATGAACCGCAGGCCCTCCCAAAGATCTTCACCAAGCCTGCGGAGTATCAGGCGGGCCGACATCGGTGTCACCCGCGCTCGGCCGGCCCTGCCGGGCGCCGGGCGACCGGTCGATCGCGCATCCCGGGCGTCATCGCCGCGCGTCCGCCCTGCCCTCACCTCGATCAGCAGCGGCACCAGGGTGGTCAGCGACACCGCAAAGGTCGCCGCGTTGATCAGTAACGCGGTTTCGGCACCGATCCAGTTGGCGAGCAGAGCGACGATGGCCGGGCCGACCATCTGCGATGTCCGGTCGGCGGTCTCGAGTGCCGAGTTGGCCCTCAGCAATCCCTCGGCCGGGAACAGGTCCTTCACGGCGACGGTCAACGCGGCGTCGAAGAACACCGTGGCGGCCCCGCCAACGAACGCCAGGGCCAGCACGCCCCCCAGCGGGGCAGCCCCCAACCACACAAGCCCGGGAAGGAGCACGAAGACCCCCGCGCGGAGCACATCCATGGCGACCAGCACCGCCCACGGATTCAGCCGGTCCACGAGCGGCCCTGCGGGCAGTCCGACCAGCAGATAGCCGATCCCCCGCGGCGCGGCCGCCAGACCCGCCGCCAACGGGTCACGGGTCAACTGCAGCACCAGCAGCGGCACAGCGAGCACCGCGCAGCCGTCACCGAGCAAGGACATCGACTGCCCGCCCAGGAACAACCGACGAGCCCGCGGTGAGGCTTCCGTCATGTCCTCCAGCCAGTCAGCGTTCCGACGGTGCCCGATCGGTACCAGCAGGATCGCGTATCGCTCGTACCAGAGCTGGTCGAACGTCGGCTGACCTTGTCATTGAGCCGGACCGTAGCTCCGCCCCGTGCCCTTGACTTGCACAGTTATCAACTACCAGGAGCCTTGTTGTCCGTTTGTGGACAGCCTGCTTGATCATTGAACAACTTCCATAGAAAGTGAAGATCGTCGATCTCCGTCGAATATCGGCATCCGAGTGACATCCAATGGTCCAAGCCGTCAGCCCGCGACTCTCTCAGCCACGGTGAACGGCCGCTCTGGTGTGATGGTTTCGCTGACTCCACAGAAAGGTCTTGTCCGGGTCTTCTACAACGGCGCTTTCGGTGGGGCCACAGCCCGATACGAAAGTAAGGATTACTTCACGGTCGACTGCGAAAACTACACCCAAGACCACGCAATTAAGTCGGGCGTCAACCGATTCACAATCAAACTCGACCAGCCAGGCGTACTCGTCAAAGAGGCCATTGTAGAGCCCGTTACCGGTATCACGCGGACGGGCAAGCCACTGGAACAGCTCTCAGTGAAGGTGGCCTCGCCCATCCGAGCGCAAGAACGAAAGCCGGCTGCTCTCCCGTACTCGGTGTCCCGCCGCGGGCAGCGGCCGGATCGCCCTGCGACGGTCCGTGCGCGAATCATGTCAGGTAAAGGAGCCCGGATCGACAGAGCCGAGCACCGTTACCCGTCCATAGGAATCGGTCGAAACGGCCGTTTCGAGATGACCGCCACGCGTGGGCGATATATTGTCCAAGTGGTGCTCGACGGCGGCTACAACACGGCCGCACAGTTCATCACTGTTGACGTCCGGCCCCCCAAGCAGTCGACGGCAGGACGGGCCGCTCCCTTGCTTGCCTCCGGCACCTTGGTGCTCCTCGGGATCGGCTCACTGGTCCGTTTCAGGATGCGGGTGAAGCGTTGGCTCGAATCCCGGCGGGAGTCCTGACAGGTTACGCACACGGCACTCACGACCGCAGGAGGAGTTCATGCTGCTCGTGAAATACTCCTGGATCGGACTCGCCATTGGCCTCCTGATCGGTGCTATGACCGCCGCCGTGTTCAACCACGGATACGAAATGAGCGACTCCGTAATCGGAACCGGAATGCTAGGCGCGGCGGCCGGATGGGTCATCGGCAACATCATCGCAGGCTTCACCCTAATGCGCCGCTGGCTGCGGGGCCGCCGAACCGGACAAGACAACTAGTCGCCTCATCTCCAGCCGGTACGTAAGTCCATGGCCAGGCAGACAGCGTCGGCGTAGTCGAGGAAGGCCACTGTGGGCTGCGGCCAGTTGTCCATGCCCACCCGCGCGATCAGGTCTTGGATGAACCTGCCGAACGGGGGTATTTGCCGCGGTCAGCCAGCAGCCGGGGTCTTCGCCGAGGGTATCCAACCCGCCCTCGGATGGGTGGCACCTTGTTCAGCAGGGGGCATCAGTTAGTGACGTCGCCCGCGGTTGCCGCCGGTCAACGCCAGGGCAGGTCGGGTGCAGTGCCCTCCGACCCGACGTGACCGGCCCTCGGCGGTACCGTCTTTCACGTTTGCCAGAGACGGTAATCAGCACCTGCGCGCCGGAGAAGTCACCCTGAGGATGAGAGTGAGGCCGTGCTCGGTCGACGGCAAGCGATTGTTACTGGCGGCAGGACCGCGCGATCGTCGGCATGGACATGAGTTGCTTGAAGGCGCCTTCCTTCGACAGCGGTGTTAGACGGTCGATACCTGATGGAGCGACGAAGTTTGCTGTGGTGGTCTCGGCGTCATGTGCGCCCGCCGTAGGCCCCGGGGACGACAACGAGATGACGGCGAGTTGGCCCTGGTTTAGAAATTCGCGAAATCCTTCGGCCTCGCCGTCGTAGGCGACCAGAATCCAGCCGGGCCCTGCCTGGCGCGTCAGGAAGGCGCGTGTCTGCTCCGGACCCTCAGTCAGGACCAAGCCGGGGACCCGGTCGTCTTGCAGAGCGCCGAGATCTATCCCGAGTAGTCGCCATGCGTCCGGTCGGCTGATGACAAGCTCGGTCGTGGTGCCCGGCCAGCTACTCAGGACCCCCATGACCAGGCGGCGGACGGCCTTTTCGGCGGCTGGATCTTCCAGTGAAACCCCAATCGTGGTGAACGGGTTGATTTCGGTTGGGTCGAGTGATGGGCGGACAGCGGGGGTTGGGGGGCCCAGGACTTCCACAAGTTGGGGGCATGGCTTCATATGGCTGATTGGCGACCTTGCCGCCGGAGCGACGGTTCGTCGATACCTGCCCACGAAGACAGCAACGCCGAGGAGAAGGAGTAACGCACAGGCCCCAGTCCGGGCGCTCCCCCACGTCCCGCGACGGTCCGGATCTGTGCGTGAGGTTGAGGTGGGCGTGGGAGCGGGTTGGCGTGCAGCGGGCGTCGGTTCGGGCTGGTGTGAGTTCAGTGGTTCCTTCGCGGTGGGAGTCGGCATTCCCGGTGACGGCCACACCGGGGCCCGGTTCGGAGGCCAGCTGCGTCCAGCAGCGCCGGTCGTGGGTGCCGTCCCGGACGGTGTTGGGGACATGGCGTGTTTCTTGTGATGTTGAGGATGTGGCTTCAAGGGCTGGTGGTGGCGGGGGTGCTTAGATGCCTTGGGTATGGAGTCGCGGAAGACGTCGCCCCAGTCCGGGTCGCGACCGGTTTTGAGACTTCGCAGAACTTCCTTGCGAGCACGGCGGCAGAGCTTCTTCTTATCGACGTACCTGCCGGCAACTGGACCGATGGAAGCGCACGTCGCCACATGCCGTATGGCGCCCGGGGCAGCTTCATTCCGCGGAGTAGGTAGTGCGGCACTGCAGAGGAGGGCGGCGGAGCCGAGGAGGACCGCGCCCCATGGCCTCGCTACGCCCCGCCTCGAGGTTCGCGCTCGCTGGAGCGGGTCGCTGGCAGCTGCGGCGTCACGCATTCGGGCCTCGGCCGCGGGGGTTGTTGCGGGAGCCGCCGAGTGGTGGTCTATATCTAGGCTTCCGTGATGAGCCGGGCGAACGTGGGTGGCTGATCGGCCATCTCATGGCTGCGAAGACTGCGATGGGCCATGCGAGGACGGTCGCGCAGCAGATCAGGTTGATCAGGATGATGTAGCCGATGTCGTCGGCACCTCGTATGAGCGCGATGAGCGTTGGCAGGACGGCGAGGAACGCCAGGAGCCCGATCAGTCCGATCCAGAAGAGCGCGCTGCTCTGGATGGCGATCATCATCTTCCCTTCGGTTAGAGGTTCCGCCGGCGGTTGCGCTCGGGGATCTGTGGCTGGGTCCGGCGAGCGGCTGGGGCGTCGAAGGGTTGGTTCGAGCTCATCTCCAGTGCCTCGTCGATGGAGAGAGGGAAGTCCTCAGCGGCCCGCTCCACGTCCGAGCCCCGACTGGGGTCCGGCCGAGGGGTCGCCGGGACGGCCTTGAGGATGATGTGTTCGGGCAGGTTGGTCGTGAGCTCCAGGATCGTGCGCAACTCTTCGGGCTGAGGCTCACGTCCCTGAAGGTTGAGGCTGTTCCTCAGCTTGTCCGCGATCTGGCTTGCGCGCAGTTCTTGCCGGACTTCCTCCCACTCGCCGCGGTCGGGGCCGTGGGCTCGTGCAGCCCACTCGGCGCCTGTGCCTTCGTGCAGTTCTCGTTGTTGGGGCCCAGGGTCGCCAGGGCGAACGTTTGGATCCCGCGTGAAGAAGGGTGCGGCTTGGGCCATGGCGTCGAGTGAGTCCATGCCTTCACTGCGGAAGCGGTCGTAGTGGCTCATCCCATGCGGATGAAGGCGGCGGAGCCGTTCCTCGCATTTGCGCACGGCGAGGGCCGCCGAGACGTTCCCCGAGGCGTACGGGACGGCGGCTCCCCATGCTTCGGCGACCTTGAGCAAGTTCGCCTGGCGGAGCCATTTGCCGTCGTGGGCGCGCCCCCAGCGCGATCGGGCCTCGGACATCGCTGTCCTTTGAGCTCTGGCCTCTTCCCGCTGAGCCTGTTGGTCCTGGGCTTGCTGGACGACCTTTAACTGGTGCCGACGATGGGCGAGCGCTTGTTGGACTCCGACGGCTGCGGAGACGACCTGGACGAGGCGCTGTCCGCCGTGCTGAAGTCCTTCGTTGATTGGGTCAGGGTGTTGCTGGTTCACGTCGTCCTCCGATGGTGGGGTTTCGGCGAGGCCGTGGGCGAGGAGCGTTGCGCGCCGCGGTTCTGCTGGGCGGGGGGCGGCGGCCGCGGTGATGAGGCACCCGGGTCGAGGTCCGGGCTGATCGCTCCAGCGACCAGTGCGGTGATGTCCGCCGGGTCCATGCCCGTGCGTGCCGCGACGCGGTCGACCTGGCGGGCGATCTGGTCGGGTGGCAGTTGAGCGATCTGTGCTGCGGCGGCTTGGGCGGCGGCCAACCGGGACTCAACGAATTCCAGCGCTCCCCCGAACCGCTGGATTTCTCATCTATGACCAGGTCAGCGAGGGGAATTACGGAAAGTAGCGCCTCGCGGACGGCGAACTGGCTCGCTGGTGACAGGAGGTCGCCTGGGTCGCGGCCTGTTGGAAGGAGGGCTGCTTCGATAGGCCCGGCGATCGTGTGGAGGGTGCGCCAGGCCCGAACCGCTGTGGCTCGTCCAGCATTGTCACCGTCGAGCGCGATCACCAGCCCGGACGTGGGCCCGTCAGCGTGGGCCGCGATCGCCTCGACGTGCGCGGTGGTGATGGCTGTGCCGCGGGGAGCGACCGCGGCGTAGACCGCCGGTAGGGCGACATTGACCGCGATCGCATCGAGCGGTCCCTCAACGAGGAGAGGACGGCAGGTAGTGGCGAGCTGGGCACGGCTTTCGTGCAGGCCGAACAGTACTTCGCGCTTGTGGAAGAGAGCCGTGTCGGGTGTGTTGAGGTACTTCGGTCCTGGGGCTTCGTCACGTCGGCGACCGATGAAGCCGATGATCTCTCCGGTTCGGTCTCGGAGCGGGAACAGGATTCGGTCCCGGAACACGTCGAGAAGTTCGCCGCCGTCTCTCTCTTTCGCCAGGCCGGCGTCGATGATCGTCTGGTCTTGATGTCCCAGACCACGCAGATGTTGGAGCAGCGCACGACCGGCACTCGGTGCGAGGCCCAGTTCCCATCGCTCCTGGACCACAGCGTTGAAGCCGCGGTCCGCGAGGTAGCGCGCACCCCAGCTTCCTGGCAGAGTCCGCCGGAAGAAGTGATGCGCGTCGGTGAGCGCTGCTCGGAGGGCCGAGTCTCGTGTTGCAGTCGTCTGAGGACTCTCGGCAGGGCTGACAGCTGAGGTTGAGACGGAACTGATTAGCGGACCAGCGAGCGCGTCCAGGCGTCGTCGGAGTCGTGTGCTCGTTCTGACGAGCTGGTCGCCGACGACGCGGACCGCGGCAGATGAGTTCGTCCGGGCGTCCGTCCCGGCCCATCGCTCCGTCGGCGGGAAGCGAAGATGTGAGACGTTCAGCCCGAGGTCGGCCAGGATGAGGTAAGCGACCGAATCCGCGAACACGCGCCGGGCCCCCAGGCATGGCGCAGCATTCCCGGTGGCCTCATCGAGCAGGCCACCAGGCCCAATGCCGTGGGCGAGTTGGTGCACGAGCCGCGACGCTGCGGAGATGTCGTCAAGTTCTGGGGCGAGTTGGATGCGTCGCCCCGGGCGCCCGAGGTAGGTCCAGTCCTGTCCACGGTCCACATAGAAGCCGAGGTCGGCAGCCAGCCGAGAGAGCTTCTGCAGGGCTTCCGCCGGGGAGAACGACTCCTTTGTGATCGGCTCGCCGTCGGTCTGCTCGATATCGAAGACCGCGCGAGGGTTACCGCGCATGGAGATGATCCGGACGCCGGTCTCGCCACGGCGCACCTGCCGTCCGCGCTCCTGCCATACGTCGTATGAGCGGACGTCGGTCGCCGAGCGACGCTGGGCTGGGATGAGCAGGGTGTTGATGAATCCGTAGCGCCCATGCCGGCTCGCGTCGCGGAGCCAGTCATCCCACGCCAGGCTTCCGTCGACGAGGCGGCCGACCGAGTGTTCGGCGATGCCGTGGAGGACGCCGAGTTGGCGATGCTGTTCCTCCTCCTGGGCGAGACGCTCATCCCCCGAGGGCGCGGTCATGACGTCTCCCGGCCGGAGGATTCTTCACGGACAAGGGCGATCAACTCCGTCAGGCGGTAGTTGGCCATGCTGAAGCCCAGTTCTCGCAGCCGCTGGCCAAGCCGGTCCCGGCTGAACGAAACCCCTTCACGTTCCACCTGGCGGTGAAGCTGACGAGCAATGGCCAGCACCTCTTCGTCGTACGGGGCCTCCGGCACACCCTCACTGCCGACCGCGCGTGAGGTGGGGGAGGCGGGCGGCCGGTGGAGAGCCAGCCGTTCGGCCAGCGGTGCCTGCCATCGCCACGACCACCTGCCGTACTCCTGCTGAAGTCGTGAGACGGCCTCCAAATGATGGCGCTCCAGTTCGAGGCCCTGTTGGTACTCGGTGATGTGCCAGAGGACCATCCGTCGCCACAGCAGGAGGCTGGAAGCGGGCGCGAGTACCCAGCGGGCCATCGGCACTCGCTCCACTCGGCTGGCCGATGCCAGTCCGACCCACCGTCGGATCAGATGCCGCACGCCTTCGATCACTGTGACGAACAGGACCGGCATGGCCGCATACATGAGGCTGCCAGCGAAGTCTCCGTGTGCGGCAGACACGTTCACCAGGACGGTGCCGGCGATGTAGAGCCAGGCGACCCAGCGCAGTACCGGCCACGGTAGGTCGAGGTACTCCATCAGCAAGTCCCAAGCCAGCAGGATCAGGATGCCCACGTCCATTCCAACGGGGACGATCCAGGCGAGCCCCTGGAAGTGCGGCTCGGCCATCTGCCGGATGGTGGTGAAGGAGCCGAGGCCTCCAAGGATCGCCAGCGCCGCTATCAGCGGTGCGACCCCAACTGCCGCCCACCTGACAATGCCTGGCTCCGGGTGCGTCGGGACGATGTCGTTTCGAGTGTCGTCCGTAGCCATCGCTCGCGATCGCTTCAGCCAGGTCACCGTCGCCTCCTTTCGACCATCCAGAGCAGCAGCTGGGCGACGTATCGGGGCTCGGCCGTGGTGCCCAGAAGACGGCCGTGAGCGGTGACGTAGGCGTAGACGCCGTCAGCTCCAGCGCACAGGACGGTCTCGGACCAACCGTTGTGCCGGACGCGCAGGCACCAGCGTCCATTGCGTGGCTTTCGGACTCGTACTCTGAGCCCCAGCCGTCTCAGCTCGTAGCGCAGCCGGAGCAGACGAGCACGCCGTTCCTCCAGCTCAACCTGCATGGTCGATGCCTGCGTCCCCATCGCTCCCCCGGTGATGTCAGCCCAGCGCATCATCAACTAAAGCCTTCGAGGATGAAGATGCATCACTCATAGACGTCGGTCAACTACAGAGTGCGGTCGGCGTGTTGTGACTTTTTTGGGTGATGTGGAGCCTCAGGGGCTGTGTCGTCGAACCTCTTGCCGCAGCGGCGTGCTGGACGTCCGTCTGACGTGTAGGTCGGCAGTCGCAGGAGCCCAAGGTGTTGGGAAGGCGGCCATGGCAAGGCGAGCTGGGGTTGGCTGGGCCGTGACCTCGAGCCACGGAGCTGAACTACCGGTCATGTGGCCGAGGTGTTGTCTTGCTCGACGAGCCGCGTCCGCCTGCGCCTGGCGCTGCTGCAGGAAGCGGATCTGGGTGATGGTTTCGAGGAGTGCGATCAGCCGGCTGGCCAGGACAAGGACCGAGACGGTGGTGTGGTTCTGGATTCCGGTCAGCGCCAGGAGACGAGCGGCAGAGCGCAAGGCATTGCCCGCTGAGGTGGGGTGAGGGATGCGGCCGTAGGGCGAGCGGGCGGCACGCTCATAGGCGTCCGCGGCATAGCCCAGATGTCGGTTGCCGGTGGCTTTAGCGGCCACGTGCAAGACGTCGGATGCAGCCCAGCAGGCGTCCTCGGCTGCGTACGGATTGGTGGCCAGATACCTGCGCATATGTGAGTTGGCGTAGGCGGCGGCACGAGCCGCATCGTCATAAAAGGCTTGGCGCTCCTCTGGCGTCAGATCATCCCTCGGAGAAGCACCACCCGCAGCGCCCGAACCTGATGCGCCCCAGCGTTGCCTAATGCGCGGGAGGGTGAGGTCGTCGGCGAGCTGGCCGCCGGAATACCAGGCGGGCTCCTCCCCACCCGGAAGCGCGACGGCGTAGCCGGTGAGTTGATGGGGGTCGAGCCGGCTGTACCGGCGACGTACGAGCAGACCATCGCGTTCCAATAGCTCAAGGAAGTCGGCGGACGTCCGCGCCTCGTCCGCCGCGCGGCGGACGGTCGTCCGCAACACGGCGCGCGTCGTCCGCGCTGACAGATGCTGTCCGGACGGCGGACGAGCCCCCGAACGATCAACCTCCTCCGGGGCCCATCGGCGACGGAGTCTCGGCAAGGTGAGGTCGCTGGCCAGCTTCCCGCCGCCGAACCACACGGGCTGCCCGGACGATCCCAGATCGTCAGGCAGAGCGACGGCATATCCGGTGACCTCACCAGCCGATTGCGAACTGTGGCGCAAGCGCACCAAGACGCCCTCAGCGCCCACGGCAGCGAAGAACTCCGCTTCGGTCCGTGCTCCCGCCGCCGCGGTGGCGACCCGCCGCCGAAGCACGGCGCGAGCAGACTCTCCGCGTCCGACCCGCGCCGCCTTCTCGGTCTCGGCACGTTTGGGCCGCCGCGACGCCGTCCGGTCCGCCGGGGCCGTGGACCGCAACCCGAATTTCCGCTCCATCGCCCGGCAGGCATCCCGGATCCGGTACCCGTCGTTCCATACCTCTGGTCGTGTCCCGTCCGGACGGGCCAGGGTGGCGACGACATGGATGTGGTCATCGGCATGGCGAACTGCGATCCAGCGGACGGAGTCTTCGTCTCCGTCCGGTGCTAGCCCGGTGCGAGCCATGGCCGCCTTGGCGACCTCTGCCCATTGTCGGTCGCTCAGAAGCGGGTCCTCTGGCGCCGCCCTCAGGGACAGATGCCATACCGGCTTGCGGTAATTTCGCTCCCCCAACAACGCAAGCGGCTGACTCAGCAGGCCGTCCAGATGATGAAAATCCCGGCTGCCGTCCGGCCGCAGCGCGGGCTCCAGCTCAGCTGGGGTTCGGAAGCCCGCCACGATGTGCGGATCGCGGTGCTCCCCATGCCGTCCGGGCCCGTACAGGTACCGAATCAGGCCCTGGACCCGTTTGCCCCGCAGAACCTTCCCGATCAATGCTCGCCC
This sequence comes from Actinomadura sp. NPDC048955, assembly GCF_040649435.1. Taxonomy (NCBI): domain Bacteria; kingdom Bacillati; phylum Actinomycetota; class Actinomycetes; order Streptosporangiales; family Thermomonosporaceae; genus Actinomadura; species Actinomadura sp. NPDC048955. The sequence goes on along the minus strand of NZ_JBEZJI010000020.1, from coordinate 82,255 downwards.
ATCAAGGAAGGCTGCGCCTCAGCTCGTCTGCCAGGTCATCGAGCTTGCGCACCGTCCGCGCCGCCGCCTCGGCGTACCTCTGGAGCTGGGCCGGCGGATCCCCCGCGTGCAGCGCTGCCACGACCTGGTTGAGGTTCACTCCGATCCGCCGGGCCTGCCCCGCCGCATGCATCACCGCTGACAGGGCTTCCCGCAGCTCGACATAGTCGGCACGCTCGGCCTGACTCGCCACGGCCAACAGAACCTGAGCCGCCCACGCCCCTGTCGCCAGCCGTTCCCGCTGCGCTGCCGTCACTAGTAGAGAGTGCTCGTCCTCGGACAACGCGACGAACAACGCCCGCTCTCGCCGCGGCGTTCGATGCGTCCTCCGGTTCCGGCGAGGCTCGCTCCTCGGCGACGCGTCACTGCCTCTGTCCTCGGTCATCACCCTCCCCCGGATCGCGCTCGATCCGTCCGCTCGCTGTGGACAGCGCCCGGTCCACACGCCAAATCCTTAGGATTTCCATTTCTTGCCCCGCGCCCGCCGCCCCCCGGCGGACGGCGCGAGAAGTTGCCCAGCACCGCTAGGCAAGATCTGCAAGGACGCCCCAGCGGCCAGGACAGATCTAGTCGGGAGCGTGGAGAACGAAGAACCTGTCATCACACTCTTGGCGGACGCCCAGGGCGTCGTCGGCAACCCGCGAGCCAGCTCAGACGACCGCTCTCAGCCACCCGACCTCAGGCCCGGCTGCTTGGGTTCCGTCTCCCGCAATCGCTGGAACCCTTGGCAAGGCCCCTTTCAGCGATCAACCTGTCGGACCATGCTGGATGCCGTGTTGCAGCAACCTTCTCGACCGATAACGCCGCAGGAGACGACCGATGGGCACTGAGCCAGTAGCAAGCCTGACCAAGCTCGCCGCCCCGGCCCGGCGAGCATTGGCGGCCGCCGGCTACGGCAGCCTCACCCAACTCGCCCGGGCCAGGGAAGACGACATCGTCGCGCTGCACGGGATGGGCCCCAACGCGATGAAGACATTGCGCCAGGCACTCCAGGAACACGGCCTATCGTTCCGCGCCAGCAACGACGCCTAACGGCTGCCTGGCCCCTAGAGGACGTCCTGGTCAGCGCTCCCGGCGCGGGTGTGGCACCTGCGGCGGAGAACGAAGCTCGGGCGGAACCGAGTCGGTGGCACAGGGATTCGACAGGACATCGCCGATCGGGCTGGGGAAGTCCTTCTTCGCGGGCTCCACCTGCGCCGCCTCACGATCGCCAGCCCTTGCCGCTGCCCCTTGCGCAAGGGACTGCTGCTCGCCAGCGTCCACGACGTGGATGGGAGCGAGCGCGCTCGCCGCACGCCGGAAGGTGTCACCGAGACCGGCGGCCTGTTCAGCCGCCCGACCCAGCGCGTTGTGTGCCGCTGTCACGGCGGGGATTGGGTCACCGCTCTGGTCATGCCCGAGCCGTCCGGCGTCCAGTTCCCTCGTCAGGAACGCGTCGATCTGCTCAGCCGTCTGTGCCAGGCGGAATGAGGTCTGAGCCAGGTTCCCCAGAACCGTGTACGCGGCCGCCGGCTCGGACAACCCCGGCGAATCCTGAGTCAGATGGTTGAGGTCCCGGACACGCTCATGCAACTCGCCCGCGAGTCGCTCGATGTCCTCGTTCGTACGGGTCTCGTGATCTTCCATGTGAGGTGCTCTCCAACATCGAGGCGGATCCGAACATGCGGCTCTCCTTTCGTCGGGGACAGTTCACAGCGTTCAACGTTCACTGAAGTGAGATGAAGCTGTTTGCGCTCCATACTGCCTGGTGTTCGTGCCGGTGGCCACCTTGCCCGTCGGCGTGTCCTTCCTGATGACCTCGATGACAGCAGACGGGCACTCGCTGCCGGTTTGGGAAGCGGGGAGGGCGTGCGCCGAAGCTGGTTGCAGCCCGCCTCGACGCACGCCCTTCTTCGCGGCCCCAGCGGGGCGCTACACATCTCCTCAGGCAGGCTTGCCGGCGCGGTACTCGAGAGCCTCGGGTGTCTCGTTGTACTCCAGGAGGTGGTTGCCCGCGATGCGCTCGAGGACCTCTCGGACCTCGGCGGGCGTCGCGTAGAAGAACTCCCTGCGGAGGTTGACCTGGTTGACGCGACGTTCGGAGAACTCCTGGTGGAGCTTGTTCTCCAGCCCGACGGCGTCGTCGCTGAAGATGAGCGCGTGGACATCGAACCGGAACGGAACCGACGCGTCGCCCAGTTCACGTACCCGGTCCATCGGTTCCAGGCGCCGCGTCATCCCTATCTTCACCATGCGCTCGCCGAACGCGCCAATGTTGGAGATGACGTACACGTAGCCGGCGCGGACGTTGGCAGCACGACCCTCTACATCGGAGATGGCCGAGTCCACGTCGGCGAGCTTGGCCCGCAGATCGGCGGCACCCTCGGCGTTCCCGTTCGCCTCCAGGCGCGCGAGCGCCGACTCGACGTGTGAGCGCTCCTTGAGCAGGCGGGCCTTCTCGCGCTCGAACTCCTTGCGGGCCTTCTCTTCCTCGCGCTGCCGCTCGCGCTCGGCCCGGACGCGTTCCTTCTCCTCCTCGGCCTTGGCCAGGTGGTCCGCGGTCAGACGAAGTTCCTTGACGCGTATCGCGCGATAGTCCCCGCTGACCCGGATGTCCATGGTCTTGCCGAGCCGTTCGATCGTCTGGGCGCTCTTGTCGAGCCGCTCGATCGCCGACTGCAGCTTGTAGGGGCGCATCGTCCGGACGAGGTTGTCGGCTTCGGCGTTGTAGGCGCGCAGCATCAGCTTGGAGAAGTCCCGCACCATCTTGCCGCCCTGGGCCGCCGAACCGTTCACCGTCCAGTTCGTGGCTCCGACGACCGCCTTGCCCGCCCGGGCCATGGCCTTGATGCGGTCCTTCACCTTGGCCAGCTCGGCCTTGTAGGCGACGACGTCGGCCAGCGGATGCTGGTACTCGTAGACGCCCGCCTCCTGCAATAGGGCCAGGTCCTCGGTCTCGACGATCGAACCGCGGATCCGCCGCAACTCGGCACGGAGCTCCGTGCGCTTGCGCTTCGCATCGGCGACCTCGCCGCGAATTCGCTCCAGTTCTGCCGCTACCGCGGGAGCGTCCATGCCCCCGAGGCGCTCCAGCCATCCGCGCAACTCGGCGTTCTCGGTCTCAAGTTCCTCGATCCGTTGTTTGCGGGTGCCGAACCCCGCCCTCCCCCTGGGTGGGCCGGAAGGGGCGTGCGGAGGTGGCGCAGATCCGGCGGTTTGGGGAGCAGGTGGCCTGACCACCTCCTGGCTCGGTAGTGGCGGCGGGATACTTGCGGGCGGTGAGGGCTGGACCGGCGCGGGTGACCAGAACTGCCAGCCAGGCGGCGCGGGCGGCCAGCTCGCATCGGGCATCCAACCGGGTGGCGGCGTCCAGCCTGGGGGCGGCGTGGGCCAGGTCGGTGGCGAGTTGTACTGCCATCCGGCGGAGTGAGGCATGGGCGGAGCAGGCATGGGCGCGGGCGGTCCCAGGACGGGGGCGGCCGGCGGCGGGGCAGGTGTCCCCATGTCGGCTGCGGGCATGCGCGGTTCCGGGATGGCGGCCCTCTGCGGGGGCGACCCACCGACGAGATCTTGGACGATCTGGGTGAGTCGCGGCGCGTCCTGGTCGTGCACGTCGCCGAAATCAACCTCGGCGCCCGCCCGATCCGTGACCACGAAGAACCACCGCTGCTTGTAAGACTTCCGTGTTTCCACGGAGGCGAGCGCCCCGATCTCGCACTCCTGACGCGGTCCCTTTTGCGCGAGTTCGGCAAGGGAGAATCCAAGGACCCGGCCTCCCGTGACGGCGATATGCGTGAGCGTAGGAAGCGCCTTGACGGTCGTCGCGAGAGCCAGCACCCTCTCGCCGTCCTTGAGGAAGAACCTCAATAGGCGCATGGCCCGCTCAGCGTCACCTGGCTCTACCTCGACCCCGATGTAGTCCGGGTGCGGGATCTCCTGCAGTGTCATCACTTCCTCGCAGCGTCGTCTCAGACGAAACGAGGGCCCCGGTTTAACGCAACGATCCCCGCTTCGCCGCTGACTTGAACTCGTCGAGGGGAGCACCCGACATTCCTGGGACGGCCCGGTGGGGGTATTGGTTTACACGCCGCCAATCGCCGTCTCCGCCGCCGAAGGCCCCGCGTTCGGGACACCGATCTTGGTCATCCGGGTCTGGGTCCGTCAGTTCAGCATCCTCACCGGGCATGCGGGTGGTCATCTCGTGGCGACTCGACAGTCAGTCCACCAGGCCGTGCTGGACGGCGATCACGCCAAGCTGGAAACGTGTTTTGATGTCGAGATTTTCTCGAAGTGCTTTGATGTGGCGACGGACCGTGGTCAGGCTTAGATTCACCTGTTGCGCGATGGCGTCGTCTGGCAACCCCTGGACCAGGAGGCGCAGAATTTTTATCTGGATCTCCGGTAAACCCTTCCTATTGACCCCACTTCCCCCGTACGGAATGGCCCTCTCCCAAAGTAGTTCGAAGTACTCCCAGAGCGCACCCACGATCACCGAGGATTGAACGAGCAGCACTCCGGCAGTTTCGGAGGAGGTGAGGGGAAGGAGCGCAACTCCCTCGTCGGCAAGCCCAAGACTCATGCGAATACGAGGAAGGATCCGAACCTCGATGCCGGTCTCGGCTATCGATTCCATCTTGTCGCGCGCGACCGTCTCTGCCAAGAGATCTCCGTCGTAGATGGCTCTACATCGAGCACCGCGGCCAACTGGAGAGGGAGTCGCAGTGATACCGGCTCCATCCATTGGTTCTGTCGGCGCATGGTTGCTCAGGGTCAACCACTCGCGCTGAACTGAACCTAGGAGCGTGCTGGTCAGTCTGCTTACTTCGTCGGCGGCGGTGATGAGTCGCGCCAACTGCCCCACAGACGTGTCCGGCTCTTCGCGTGCGGAGGAAGCGAGGGCACACATGCGCTGGTAACCGCCCAGAAGTCTTTCATAGTCGGCCAGCGCCTTACGAGCGAGGCCGACAAGCGTGTGCTGCAGGACCACGTCCATCGGGACGGGTATCAGGCGGGTCGGCAAGCCGGCTGCCGGTTCGCGGACCTGGGCCATTCCGGCGTGGATCAAGGTCTCTACCTCGCCTGCTCCCCCGAGGAGATCTGCCGCCCCTTCCGCCGGACAGCCGTCTGCGACAAGGAGTCGCAGATACAGACGAAGGGTTTGCGCTTCAACGACTCCGCCGAGCAGTCGAACGGTCTTCTCTTCGAGAGAGCGCATGCATCAGCCCAAGGTCGAGTGTTTTGAATGGGGAACTCAAACCGCTTTTTCGCTAGAAGCAGGCCTGATCGACTACACCAAAGCCTCTTTTGTTCCAATCTTCGAAGAACTTTCTCTCCAGGAAACCAATCGGAGTCCGATCAACGTGGACAGCGTTGCGATGATCGCCGTGGTTCCCGACCAGAACGCGAGCGCCTCGGCACCCAGGATGGTTGCCAGTCGTCCGGACACCAGCATGATCAGTGGCATGAGGAGATAGCTGGCGACGATGTTCCAACTGTTAACCCGGACCAGTACGTCCAGCGCGATTCGCTCCTGCAAAGCAGTCGCCCACAGGACGTTGTAAACGGCTTGAAGTACTCCGGGCACGACCGCCGCTGCGGCGATCGACGGCCAGGGGACTCCGCTTCCCATCAGGAGCATGGGAAATGCGACCGACACGGGCAGCAGCGCGGCCACCGACATAGGCCAGCCGGGCCGCCAGCGGGCGCCGAGCAATGCGCCCATCACCGCCCCGAGGGGCTCGCAGGCACTGATGATGCCCCAGGACCAAGCGCCGCCGTGCCCAGCGGTGGCATAGACCGGACCGGCGATCTTGGTGTAGCAGACCACCGCAGTGGTGATCGCCGTGTACTGCAAGGTCATAATCCACACCCATGGGCGTGTTCCGAACTCACGCCATCCGTTCCGCAGGTCGCGCAGGGGTCCTGTGCCGCGTTCGCTGGGACGCGAAGTCGCAAGGCGACTGAGCAGTACGGCGCTGAGACCGCACAGGACACCTCGCATCGAGGCAGACCATGCTGGGCCGACCGCAGTGACCATGGCCCCGGACGAGACAAGACCGATGAGCAGGCCTACTGACTGGGTCTGGTTGATCAGTGCATTGCCGGCTGGCCGGTTCGGTGAGTTGAGGAGGTCGGCGATGATGCCGCGAAGCGTGGGCAGGAACAGTGCGGTCGCGACGCCGCCGATGGCGGCCAGTGCGCACAGCAGCGACAGGGGCGCTTGGCCGGTGAAAAGCGCGGTGCCGATCGCCAGCCAGGAAAGGCAGGCCAACGTCTCGGCTCCCATGAGAACGTAGTGTCGGCGGAAGCGGTCGCCAACGACCCCGCCGCAGATTATGAGCAGAGCAGGGAACGCGTTGCAGGCCATGACCAACGACAGGCCTCGGGCACCGTAGCCCAGTTCCATGACGCCCCATGCCAGGGCGAGTTGCCCGAACCCGACGCTCGCACTGGAGATGATGCGGGAGATGAACAGGGGCGCTACGGACGGGTCTCGGAATAACGCGAGGGGCGACAGGAACCCGGACACGGAGCCTCCTACTTTCTTGTCAGGTGCGCGAGGAGGAACTGCGCGATGTCTCCGTAGGCCTTGATCTCGTTGGTGCGCTTGGTGAATCCATGGCCCTCATCGGGATAGATGTCGTAGCGCACGTCGATGCCGCGTGCTCGAAGCCTGCTGACGATCTGGTCGGACTCGTCCTGCGGAACGCGCGGATCGTGGGCGCCCTGGATGACCAGCAGTGGTGCGGTGATGGCGTCGGCGTAGGTGATCGGCGACCGGCGGGTGAGATGTTCGGCGTCGGCATCGGGATTGCCCAGAACGGCGTCGACGGTGGGCCGCCAGGTGGGTGGGCAAGCCCGAGCGAGAGTTACCAGGTTGGACGGGCCGCAGAACGACACCCCGGCCGCCCATCGATATGGCAACCGAGACAGGCAGGACAAGGCAGCGAAACCTCCGTAAGAGCCCCCCATGACGGCGATGCGGTCAGCGTCGATGCCGGGAAGCGCGTTCAGGTGGCGAACTGCGTGATCGAGGTCGACCAGATCGATCCCGCCCCAGTCGCGGTAGATGAGCTTCTGGTGGGCGAGGCCATATCCGGTGGAGCCGGCGATGTTGGGTGCCAGCACCGCGACGCCCTCATGAAGGAGGTACTGGTAGAGGCCTGCATAGGCATACTCGGGACGTTCCTGGGCTTCAGGACCGCCGTGTACCGAAAGCAGTACCGGATGCGGGCCTGAGGTTCTCGGCTGGTAAAGCAGAGCGTGTATGTGGCGTCCGCCGGAGGACGAGTAGGTGATCAGGTCGGGCTCGACTGGATTGATCACCTGAACTGCGGGTGGCCGGGTGTCGGTGAGGTATCGGAAGCCACCCGCCGGATCTAGGACCCCAAGTTCGCTGGGTCGTGTCGCGGTGTCGATCTCCAGGACGATCTGTTGCCCGTCCGGGCTGAGTGCGATGGCGTCGATGACTCCTTGCGGGAGGTCCGCGAGCGCGAGTTCGGCTCCGTTCCGCGTGGCGCGCAGCACGGAACGTCCTCCTTGGTTGAGGGACGAGACGAGCATCTCGTCGGCGGCTTCGATGTGCTCGACGTCCCATTCGTCGTTGCTGATGCGTTCCATCGAAGCGTCGGTCAGCGTGTAGCAGCCGATGGCGGTGAACTCGCCCCAGACGTCTGTGGAGAGGTAGAAGGCGGTCGAGTCCGGTGTCCATGGTCCCGGGGCGAAATAGCCGCTCCCATGCTCAGCGGTAACGCATACGGCACCGAGGTCGGGATCGGTGAGGTCGATGAGGTAGATGGCGATGTCGGTGTTGGAGCGGAGGCCGGCCGCCAGCAGCCACCGGCCGTCGGGCGACATGCTGGCGGGGGTGAAGTTGACTCCGTCCGGAGGCGTGATCCGACGCTCAGTGTCGTCCGACAGGTCCCGGACGAGGATGTCCTGGACAGTGCGGTCACGGTCGTTTGCCGCGTAGAGGAGATACCGGCCTTCCGCATCGAATGGGGTATCCGCCAAGATTCGCTGACAGTCCGGACCGGCGCTGATCTCAGTGAGCTCCTCACCGTCTGTACTGATGCGGTAGATGCGGTACTGCTCATCGCCGTTGCGGTCGGCAGTGAAGACCAGCCCCTTGTCATCCGGCCACCATGCGAGCTGGCACGCCGCCTGGCCTTCGAGCCGGGTCAGCCGGCGCGGTGCCCCGCCGACAATCGAAATCGTCCATACGTCGAAGGACCCTCCAGCGTTGCTGCAGTAGGCCACTGTCTCGGCATCTGCGGACAGGGCCACTTGCCCGCGGAAGCGCTCGGTGGGGACGAAGTCCAGGTAGTCGGGCATTGCTGATGTGCTCCAGACGCATCGTGTTATTTGATCCAGCCGCGGCGGGCGGCTGCGGCGCCCATAGCGACGCGGCTGGTGGTGCCGAGCTCTTTGCTGATCGCGCTGACGTGCCGCCGGACACTGCTGGTCTTCAACCCGATCCGCCGCGAAATCCCGTCGTCGGTCATCCCCTGCGCCAGCATCCGCAGGATCGACATCTGGACCGGCTTGAGCGGCAACTCGGGCTCGGTGTCCCCCAGCGGGACCGCGCGCTGCCACAGCAGTTCGAAGTACTCACGCAAGGCGGCGACGATCACCGGGGACTTGATCAGCAGGGCACCGGGCAATCCGGTCGGAGTCAGCGGCAGCAGCGCCACCGCCTCATCGGCCAGCTTCATCTTCATGCCGATCTCGGGCAGCATCCTGGCCTCTTCACCGGCCTGAGCATGCATTTGGATGATCTTGGCGCCGACAGGATGTTCGGCACACGACGCCTGGTAGATGGTTCGGCTCAAGACGTTGCCTTCGAACGCCGGCAGGGGAGGCATTCCAGCCAGTTCTTCCAGCGGCCGTTCCATGGCGAAGTTCTCCAAGGTCAACCAGTGGCGTCGTGCGGTGCCCAGCAGTGAGCGTGAGGTGTCTGTGATCTCGGTGCGATCTGTGAGGATCCGCACCAATTGGTCGGCCTGGCCTTCCATCACTCCTGGGAAAGGGTGCATTTCGACCATGCGTCGCTGACCGTCCAGCAGCCGTTCTTGGTCATCGACCAGCTTGCGAGAAAGCGCGGCAAGCGCCCCTTGGAGGGCCAGGTCCGGCGCGGTAGCGACGAGCCGTGCAGGAATCGCCATCCCCAGCGGCATGACGTAGGCCAGCCCTGTCTCCTTCAAAGCCTCGACGACTTGCGGGCCGCCGAGCGCCTCGGCGGCTTCGGAGGGCAGGCACCCGTCCGAGCTGAGCAGCCGGGTGTAAGGGACGAGCAACTCATCGGCGACGATGCCCTTCAGTAGCCGGGTGGCCGTCTGTTCGAGCTCGGTACTCACTCACACCTCCTACGACAGAGAGTATCGACACGAGTGAATAGCGTTACAAGCTGGCGGATGAGCGTTTGGCGTCAACGAGCAAAGTGACCACCTACAGCCCTGCCACCACAGCGGGGGCTCCCCAGAGCTGCCACCAAAGGTGGTCTCCACGGCTCCTGCGCCCCCGAATCGGGCCGGTGAACCCTGGCCACTTACCACCATGAGGCGTTTCGATCAGGCCTGTGAACTGGCAGAACCCGGTTTGATCAAGGTGTCCCGCCGCCGATCGACCGGAGCGAGAATGAACCGTCTACGCAAGGCCACCCACTCACCCATGATCCAGTGGCTCATCCGCCTCACCACACCGAGACTCCACCAGTGCGCGTGCGGTGGATCTGCCCCTGACCCCTTCTTGGCCCGAGCCTTCAGCCACCCCCAGGGAGCCGGCGTCATCGGCCCTGGCGCCCAACGTCTGCTTCGGACCGTGCTGGTCGCCACCCTGGCCCGTGAAGCGGAGGGATGCGATGTCGTCATCGCGCGTCGCGACCTGGAGCACCTTCTCGGCGCCGCCTCCCTCCAGATCCCGTTGCACTCAGCACCCGCCTTGCACATCACCGACACCCTCGAAGACTCGATCGAACATCTTGAGAGCAGGGCTTCCGCCGTTACTGCCGCAGGCATCATTGAGCAAACGCCAGTGCTCTGGCTGGCGACACCAGGGGAAGATGCTGACGTCGTCCACCAAACACTCGAAGGTCAACCATCGACAGAGCTCATCGCGCTGTTCAACGGCCCCTGGCCGTACGGCCCCACTCACTTCGTCACCACCGACGGCCCCCAACACCCGCCCTGCCACAACCTCGATCTCCTCACCCGAGACCGGGCGATCGCCAGACTCCGAACCCTCACCTGGGCAAACGGCGGGTCTGATGATCAAGAGGCACCAGGTAAACGACACCCTGGTTGAAGGGGGAGCCGACAGGGGTTCCCCACCTGGCCTCCCGCGGGTGAATTCAGTTGTGGGTGTGACTCGATCTTGCAGGGTCTGGTTGCGGGCGACGGCGATTCGACCCTCGAAGGAGTGTGGGCTTCAGCGGCGACCGAGTTCCCGGATCTTGCCATTGTTCATATCGCGCCGTGGCCGTGGGCGCCATCGGCTTGGGTGAGCCCGAGCCGATGACCATCAGCGTCACCTTGAGGTGAGTGGAGATCTCCGTGGCGATCTGTCGTCGAGCGGCTCCCACGCCAATAATCATCCTTGTGCAAGATCGACCGCCCGCCGCTGGACGTTCACCCCTCTCCCAGCTCTAGAGAGGCGCTGCGAGGGCCTCTCTTCTCGTCGTAGTACCCGTCTGCCGACGAGTGTTCCTTACCGACCAGCACAAGTAGCCAGCAGCGACAACCTCGGCCCTCACCCCTTGGACCAGGGTTCATGCAGTGCTGCCATCGCTCAGCAACTGCACCGCGGCGCTGGCCAGTTGTGCTCAGCGAACGTTCTCCTCATTTAACAGCGTGAATTACCAAGGTTTCATTGTGGCTCGTCAGCAAACGATCGGAGGATTTCATGAACGCTCTGGCACATACCTCACACGCCCTCGACGGGACGAGTGGTCAGCGATTCCACGAAGGCTCACTCACCGCCTCAAGCGGGGAAGCGCAGGGCTACCGCAGTCGTCTAGGCAGTCCGTTCGGACTTCGCGAACCGCGCCGAGCGGACACGGCTCGCTCCACTCGCAGCAGGGCCAGCTTTCTGATCGCCGGCCTCAGGGACCCGCTGGACGGCGTCGTCATCAGTCCAGTCGCGCACGGTCGTTCTCTCGGTGACGATGCGCTCACGAGCAAGGTCGGCGTGTCCTGGATCCGCGCGACCAGCCCTGTCGCGATCCAGCGTCGGCGGCCCGAGCCAGGCGTGTCTCGGATCCTGGACCAGATCGCCTAGGCGCGGTAGCGGGACGGGCTCCCGCTACCTGCCCCCCGGCCAGGCGTCGTCTGGCCAGGGGGCGCGTCTGCGCCAGTGGAGCCAGCTTGTTGTCCGCCGCAGCAGGACATTCCGCGTCCCGCCTCGGCGACCAGCACAACGCCCATGTTCCGTTTGCGGAAACGTCAATTGCCCGGTCTTCCATCACAACCCGATGGCAAGGCTCACAACCGCGAGCGGCCGGCTTCCTGTGAGTGTGAATGCCGGTGAACGGTGTGGCGCTCACCGGGTGAGGCCGGGGCATCATGGGCTCCTATGCCGTCCTCACCATCGTCGTCAGCTCAAGCGGCGCGCGAGCGCTTGGGAAGTAAGCTCCGAGATCTTCGCCAGGCCAGGCGTATCTCGGGCCGGGCCTTCGCAGCCTCGGCAGGGTGGAAGTCCGCGTCACAGGTGTCCATGATCGAGATGGGCCGCCGAACGATCTCTGCGGAGCATGTGCGGTTGTGGTGCTCGATCTCTGGAGCGTCCGAGCGGCGGACCGAGGAACTGCTTAGCGAGCAGGCGGCGGTCGCGGGGATGTGGATTCCGTACGAGCAGCTGAATCGTGGCGGCCTGCCGGCGGCGCAGAGATCGATACGGCAGCAGTACGAGGAGCTGGTGCTGGCCCGAGCGTATCAGCCGAAGGTGTTTCCCGGCATGCTACAGACACCGGCTTACACTCGCGCGGCGCTGACCGGAGTGATCGTTGAGCAGGCGGTGCAGACGCCGGATCCGGACGGTGAGGTCGAGCTGGCAGTGGCCGAACGGATGGATCGCCAGAGTCTCCTCAGCCGCCCAGATGCCCGCTGGTACTTCCTGTTGGAGGAACCGGTGCTGTGGTACCGGCCATATCCAGCCGACGTGCACCGCGATCAGCTACAGCACCTTCTGGAGACGCGGAGGCGGCCGAACGTGTTCCTGGGAATCATCCCGGCTGGCACCTTCCGGCAAGGTGTTCATCCGGAGGAGGCGTTCGACATCACCGACGGCCACCTGGTGACCGTGGAACTGGTGTCGGGCTACCTGTCGGTGACGCAGTCTGCGGAGGTCGCGCTTTACGTGGCCACATGGAAGCGGCTGTGGGCGCTGGCGGAGACAGGTAAGGCAGCAACGGAGCGGGTCCGCGCTGCGCTCGACCGGCTGGGCGATCAGGAGGGGGTGTAGTCGTCGTGCGGGATGCCGCGTTCCCACAGCATCTCGAACATGCCGACGATGGGCAGGACCTTGCGCGGGTCGGCTACGTACTCCATCCGGCCGGTGTCGGTGCCGTCGCCTGCGGTGAAGTTGTAGGCGATGAGGCGCTGGTCGTACATGAAGAAGTCGGCGACAGGTTGCGGCAGGTCGTAGGCCAGGTGGCGGGGCAGCCATCGCAGCTCCTCCCCGGCTTTGAGGTTGCCGTAGCTGATGGCATGTTCCCAGCGGATGTAGTCGCTGACGGGCTCGGACACGATCCGCAGTCGACGGAATCGGACACCGCGGGCTACAGCGCCGCCGACCAGGTCGATCCAGGCGTCCCATTGGTAAGTGGTGTCGCCGTCCTCTAGCCATTTCATGAAGGCCGGGTCCGTCTGGTCGTACGTGTCGCGGGCTTCGAGGTGGACGACGGATCGTTCGGTTCCGGCCAGTAGTTCCTCGAAGGCCGGTTCCCCGGGGCCGTCCCTGCCCGGCTCGTAGTCGCCGGTGAGGGCTTCGAGGAGGCTCTGTTTGAGGTTCGCTGGTGTCCAGATCGCGACCTCGTCGTCAGCGATCGATGTGTGCTGGCCAAGGCGAGCGAGGGTGGCTGGGTCGGTGACCTGGCGTCCGACCTGAAGGACGTCTCCGGTGCCGGGGACCACGAGGACCGCCGGGCATTTGTTGGCGGGCGAGTCGTCGTCGATCCCGACGAAGTCGACGTCGCCAGGCGGCGGGGTGTTGGGCTTTTCGGCCGGTTCGTGCATGAAAATGGCTCCCAGCTAACGTTCGCTTCACCTGGTCTCCCCGACTTTGAACCCCACCCCGGTCGACGGTCAACCCGGGCCGCGCACGGGTGTGAATGTGTGTGAACTTTCTGGCGCCTGCGAGAACTGTCGGCGAATCTCCTTGCCGTGGCCGCAATGCCGACAGTGAGGAGCCAGTGGGCTCCGGAAGGGTGTGGAGAGACGATGACCATCCGAGAGTCCATGGAAAACGACGAGTTCGACCTGGACATCAGTGTTCTGGAGTCCGGCGACGCATCAGCCGACCTCATCGTCCTCACCGACGACGGGTGCGGCAGTACGTGCTCCAGCCCATGCGCGACCAACGTCGTCTGACCGCGCTCTGACGTTGACGTTCAGGCTCCCGCCCATGCTCCAAAAGGTTGTTCGGGGCATGGGCCGGGACCCGGCAGAACGCTCCCCCGAAAGCGAGATGATGACATCAAGCGACGGAAAGCGCCTGTACCGGTGCACTGAGATGGCGATGGTCCGTGCCACTCCTCACTCGACGTTGGATTTGCCGGAATGGCCGGATCTCACCGGCAATTCTCCGGAACACGTCGCCGGTTGGCGTGCGTGGCTCCTGGCGATATGGGCGCTGGACGAGATCGCCGAAGCCATAGAACAGGCCAGCCCGGCACTGGCTCGGCAGGTTGCGGTGGTGTGCTCGACCTCGACCACGAACGTTCGGAAGGCGCGGCGCACGGTGCTGTCGGTCGTGCGGTACGTGCTCCGGATGACGGGCAGAGCGACGCCTTTCGGGCTTTTCGCCGGAATCGCACCGGCCGGCTTCAGTGCCCGACCGGTGGTCGAGTGGGGTGGGGACCATCAGGTCGTCGCACGGGGCGGCGCAGGCTGGATCAGCGAGGTCATCGCCCAACTGGAAGGCATCCCGGAGCTGTTGCGGCGGCTACCGCTGATGGCTAATCCCCTGGCATTCGTGCGGGGCGGTCGCTTGGTCATCCCTTACCCGCCCGGGCGGCGAGCAGGTCAACGCTCCCCGTCGGAAGTATCACTGCGGTGCACCACGCCAGTGCGGATCGCCATGGAGGTGGCCCGTGCTCCGGTTCCGTTCGACGAAGTGGCGGCCGCGGTCGCCGCCGCGTTCTCGGAGATACCGCAGTCTGAGATCGAGAAGCTGATCAACAGGCTGCTGGATCAGGGCGCTCTCATCAGCAGCCTGCACGCTCCCTCCACCACGATGGATCCCTTGGGGCATGTCGTGGAGCAGGTGGAGAAGGCCGGGGCAGGTGAACTGCGGCAGGTCGCGGACTTCTTGGATCAGCTGCGCGAGATCCATGTGGGCCTTGCCGAGTACAACTGGCTCACGACCCCTGCGGATCGCCGGAAGGCCCGCCCCGCCCTCGCGGAGCGCATGGCGCGCCTGGCAACGAACACGGACTCAGCCCCTGTGGTGGACATGAGGGTCGATTGCTCGCTGAGCTTGCCGTTCCAAGTCGCCCGGGAGACCGAAGCGGCCACGTCTGTGTTGGCACGCCTGACCGAGTTCCCGGCAGGCTGGCCTGGCTGGCGGAGCTATCACAACCGTTTCTTCGAGCGGTACGGGATCGGTTCGCTCGTGCCGCTGCGGGACCTGGTGGATCCCGATGTGGGTTTGGGGTTCCCTGCCGGTTACCTGGGTCGCGAGCCTGAAGTAGGCGAGCCGGTGACCGCCAGGCAGTTGCGGCTGCTTGCCTTGGCGCAGGCCGCAGCCCTGGACGGCTGCCAGGAGATCGTGCTGGATGAGGACCTGATCGATGAGCTGGAGATCGGCGCCAGAACCCAAATCCTGGTGCCGCCGCATCTCGAGCTCCGATTCCACCTTCAGGCGGCATCCCGGGAGGCGCTGGCTCGCGGACACTTCCAGCTCACGGTCGTGGGACCTTCTCGTGGCATCGGCACGACAACCGGCCGGTTCATCAGCTTGCTGAGCCCTGGCGACCGGGCCAAGACCGCTGCGGTATTCGATCGGCTGCCGGTCAGCGAACCAGGGGCGATGGCGGTTCAGCTGTCCTTTCCGCCGCTCAACTCGGGCGACGCTCATGTGGCGCGGGCGCCGGAGTTCCTCGCCGCCACGATCAGCCTCGCTGAGCACCGTCCTCCCGGGCCGGAGGTGATCGGGGTGGACGACCTGGTGGTCGGCTGCGACCGGCGCCGCCTCTTCCTGCTTTCGCTGTCACGCGGGCAGCGCCTGGAACCGGTGGCGCTGCACGCGCTCGATCTGCGGGCGCACACTCCCCCGCTGGCGCGCTTCCTCGCCGAGATCGCCAGGTCCCAGGCTGCGGTCGTGTCCAGCTTCTCCTGGGGTCCGGCTGGGCGGATGCCGTTCGTGCCCCGGATTCGGATCGGCCGCACGGTCCTGTCGCCGGCTCGCTGGCGCTTGCACCGTTCGGACCTACCCGACCGCCATGCGCCGTGGCCCCAGTGGTGGGACGGCATGTGTCGTTGGCGGGACCGCCGCCGCGTACCGGACGCCGTCACCCTCACCGATGGGGACCAGGCCCTACCTCTGGACCTATCCCAACCCGCGCACCTGGCGGTGCTGCGCGCACACGTTGACTCAATCGGCGTCGCCCTGTTGAGCGAAGCGGCGACCGGGAACGGCTGGTTCGACGGCCACGCCCACGAAATCGTCGCGCCAATGACCTCGGTCGTAGCAGGCGGACCGGCAAGGGGACCGCAAGTCCCGGCCCCTCGACCGCAGCGTCGGGATCATGGGCAGCTGCCCGGGGCGTCCCGGATGCTGCTGGTCAAGCTCTACAGCAGTACCGAACGGCACCCCGAGATCCTCGGCCGCTACCTGCCCGGCCTGCTCGCTCGATGGGCGACTCCGCCCAAGTGGTGGTTCCTGCGCTACCGCGACCCGCTCCCCCATCTACGGCTGCGGATCGAGCTCGACGACCCCGCCGAGTTCGGACCTGCTGCCAACCGCGTCTCCGCGTGGGCCGCGCTTCTGCGACGCGAAGGGCTTCTCAACGAGGTGCAGTTCGCCACCTCCTACCCCGAGACCGGCCGCTGGGGCCGTGGAATGGTGTTGGAGGCGGCCGAGGAGGTCTTCGCCGCAGACTCTCGTGCACTCGCCGTGCAGTTCGCTCAGATGGCCGAGTCGTCCCCGCAGCCGCTGACCGCAGCGAATTTCGTCTCCATCGCGGCCGGGTTCAGCGGAAGCCCGCAGCGTGGCATGGACTGGCTGATCCGGCACGGGAAGGTCGATGCCGCCCGCCCCCTGGAACGGCCAGTACTCCGCGAGGCGGTCCGCATGGCCGACCCGAAGGACGACTGGGCAGCGCTGCGTGCGGTCCCCAGCGGCGACACCGTCCTGGCCGCCTGGTCCGAACGCGACCGAGCGCTGGCCCGCTACCGGGACCGGCTACGCAGCACCGAGGACTTGAACCCCGACCTCGTCCTGGATTCGCTGCTCCACGCCCATCACATCCGGGCCGCCGGGCCGAACAAGAACGACGAACACATCTGCGTGCGGCTGGCCCGCGCCGCCGCGCTGGCATGGACAGCAAAGCGGTCGTCAGCGGCCGGACGGTGAGGTGAACGTGGCCGACCAAACGGTACTCACGCCGACTGGCGCGCAGGCTGGAGCAGCGCTCGCCGCCCGAATCGCTGACCACCTGGCCTCGCCGCAGGCTGTGCGCGCTACCGCACCGGCCCACGGCTGGTGGCCTCAGTCTCTGGCCTACGGCGCGGCCGGGATCGCGTTGCTTCATATCGAGCGCGCCCGTTTGGGCGAGGGCTCCTGGCAGCGTGCTCACGACTGGCTCGCTTTCGCCGCTGCCGAACCAGCCGTAACCGGGGCGGGCAGCCACCTGTACTACGGGGCACCGGCTCTCGCCTTCGCCTTCGACGCTGCGGCTGACCGGCCTGGACGTTATGCCCGCGCCCGGGAGACCCTTGATCGGCGCATCGCCGCTGTCACCCGCTCTCGACTGGACGAGGCCCACGCCCGGATGGATCGCGGCGGGCTGCCCGCGCTGGCCGAGTTCGACGCCATCCGCGGGCTGACCGGCATGGGGGCTCTGCTGCTGCGGGGCTCCGTCCACCGTGGCAAGGTTCACGCCGACCTGGTCCGGGCCATTCTGGGTTACCTGGTCCGGCTCAGCGAACCCGTGCGGCGCCATGGGGGCCTCCTTCCCGGCTGGTGGAGCGATCTGGCCCCATCGGGCAGACGGTCCTCGCAGTACCCGAGCGGGCACGCCAACAATGGCGTCGCTCACGGCATCGCCGGTCCGCTGGCTCTCCTGGCCTTGGCCTCACTACGCGGCATCACCGTCAGCGATCAACGGGAAGCGATCGAACGGATCTGCTCCTGGCTCGACCTGTGGCGGATCGAGGGACGGGACGGTCCGCGCTGGCCGTACTGGATCACCCTCAGCGAGCTGGAGTCTGGACGTCCCAGCCCTGGTCCCGCGCGTCCCTCCTGGTGCTACGGCGTCGCAGGTTCAGCGCGCGCCCAGCAACTCGCCGCTCTGGCCACCGGCGACACCGGACGCCAGCGCATGGCCGAAGAGGCGCTGCTACACGCCATGACGGCCCGGATTCCGCTCGCCGCGACCACCGACCTGTCACTGTGCCACGGCTTCGCCGGCCTGGCGCACATCGTCCAACTCTCGGCAGCAGATGCGATCACGCCAGGCCTGCGCGAGTGCTTGCCCCGCCTTCGAACACCGATCGAATCCACCACGCTGGACACCCTGATGGCCTGCGGCGCCGGACTTCTAGAAGGCGCCACCGGCGTGGCGCTGGCTCTGCTCGCCCAGGTCAACGGAGGCACCCTGTCCGGCTGGGACTCCTGCTTCCTGATCACCTGACCTCGTACGCCTGAAGGGAGACCGGCTGGATGACCGCCCAGCAGTGGCCGCAGCACGTCATCACATTCGCCGACTGGCGCCGCGCCGAGCGCATCGTGCTGGAGCATCTGCTGCCCGCGCTCGAAACCTCGCAGATCAGGGAGCCGCACGGGTGGTCGTTCGTGCGCAAGTACCCGACCTGGCGGCTACGGCATCACCCGACGACCGACCACAGCCTGCGGACACTGGACCGGGCGCTGGACATGATGCTTTTCGACGGCTTGATCGAAGGCTGGACGCCCGGCATCTACGAGCCGGAGACCACTGCTTTCGGAGGCGCTGCGGGCATGGATGCCGCCCACACCCTCTTCCACCACGACAGCCGTCTCGTCCTTCAGCATCTGGCCCAGTCCGGTCTCCCCCGCAGGAATCCGCCAGATCTCGGGCGGCGCGAGCTCGCCGTGCTGCTCCCGAGCGTGGCGATGCGGGCCGCGGGCCTGGACTGGTTTGAGCAGGGCGACGTCTGGGCCAAGGTCGCCGACCAACGCCCCATACCGCAGAACCAGCCCAGCTCCCGGCGGCTCTCGCATGCCGTGCACCTGCTCATGACCGTCGAGGCGGGCTCGTCCAGCAGCCTGACGACCACGGGCAGGCTTGCGCCGCTGGCCGGCTGGGTCGCCGCCTTCGAGCACCTCGGTCGGCGGTTGGCCGATCTCAACCACCTGGGCCGACTGGAACGCGGTCTGCGAGCCGTCCTCGCGCACCACGTGATCTTCCACTGGAATCGCATGGGCCTGCCCCGCGACAAGCAGGCCACCCTGGCCGTACTAGCGAAAGAAGAAGTCATGGGAACAACCGGACAGCGTCCCGTGTCCGCCTCTGGCACAGGTCCGCTGAACACTACGGTGGCCCGCGTGAGCAACGACACGATCGAGGCCGCCTCCGCCGAGCCCCTCCGCCACGCCCTGGTCAACCAGCTAATGGAGCACGGGCACATCCGCACCGGCCGCGTCGAAGAGGCGATGCGCACAGTCCCCCGCCACATGTTCGTGCCGCAAGCTCCCCTGGAAAAGGCGTATGCAAACGCCACGGTAGACATCAAGCTCGACGCCGACGGCGCGTCGATCAGCTGCGCCTCCCAGCCCGACATCGTCGCCACGATGCTGGAACAACTCCAGGTCGAACCAGGCCACCAGATCCTGGAACTGGGGGCCGGGACGGGCTACAACGCCAGTCTGCTCGCCTACCTGGCCGGCCCGACCAGCCACGTCACCACCATCGATGTGGATGACGACATCGTCGACGGCGCCCGCACCTCCCTGGCCGCCACCGGCACCGACAACGTCACCGTCATCCTCGGCGACGGCGCTCTCGGCCACGCCGACAACGCGCCCTACGACCGCGTCATCGCCACGGTCGGCGCACACGCAGTCCCCCAAGCCTGGCTCGACCAACTCGCCCCCGGCGGACGGCTCCTCACACCACTGCGACTACGCGGCACCGTCGCCCGCTCCATCGCCTTCGAACAGCAGGACGGCGCCTGGCGCAGCGTCAGCAGCGAGATGAACACCTTCATGCCGCTTCGCCAAGGCATCGCCGACGATCCACGGCGCCTGGTTCCCGTGACCTCCGACAGCACGGTCACCCTCGTGACCAGCGGCGACCAAGAGGTCGATGCCGAAGCGCTGGGCGACGTCCTGCACCAGCCCGCAACACAGGTCTGGACCGGCGTCACGTTCGGTGGCCAGGAGTCGGCCGAGTGGCTGGAGCTATGGCTGGCCTGCACAATGCGCAACGGCCTGAACCGCATGCCCGCCAAACCCCAAGCCATCGAAAGCGGCCTGCTCACCGCCCCCTACCCCAGCTCCACAGCCTGCTTCGACCAGGCGGCACTCACCTACCTGACCCGCCGCAAGGCCACCCGCATCGCCCCAGATGGCGCCAACCTGTACGAGTTCGGCGTCATCGGCCACGGCCCCGGCAGGGACGCCCTGACCGAGCAGGTAGCCGAGGCCGTCCGCACCTGGGACCACGAGTACCGCGGACGCGAAGTCACCTTCGAGATCCAGCCACTCGACAGCCCGCCTCCCGCCCAGCGCCCCGGCCGCTTCACCTTCTCCAACGCCCTCAACCAGATCCTCATCGAATGGCGATGAAATGGACGTCGGCCCGATAGCCCAGCGCTTCCCACTGGTCGCCCGCCCCCGCCCCACCTGCCCACCCCTCGCCGAACGGGTCGGCCACCTCCGCGAAATGGCCCTCACCGCTCACGCGGACGGCGACCAAGCGTCAGCCGCCGCCGTACAGAACAAGGCCGCCCTGATCGCCAGCGACTGCGGCCTGCACGACCTGGCCCGGACCCTGTGTTGGCAGCACTTCGACACCTACCTCAGCCACTGGCCCCTCGACGCACCAACAGCCCGGCATGCCCTGGAACCCCTGGTCAACCTCGCCCGCCTGCGCATTCGCACCCGCGACGCCAACAGAGCCCACCAACTACTCAACGCCCTCTTCCACGCAGTCAGCGCCCACGGCGACGCCGAGTTCGACGGCCGCTCCCTATCCTTCCGCCACCTCACCAACACGGAAGAGGACCACCGCGCGGTCTGCCAATGGCTGTGGACGGTCCTGCTCGCCGACGGCACCCGCGCCCTGACCAGCGCCGGCCGATGGCAAGAGGCCCTCGCTTACGTACAGCGACACAAGGGCATCGGCCGCCGACTGCTGGACGGGCGACAGGTCGCCGTCCTCGCCCAACTCCACGCCGGCGATCCCATCACCGCGTTGAAGACCATCAGCCAGAGCGACACCGCCGAACCATGGGAACGAGCGGTGGCCGCCTGCCTGACCGCCCTATGCACCTCCCGCACCGACCAGTCGGCCAATGCGGCGGTCACCACCATGATCGACCACTACCTCAGCCTTTCTCCCAGCCCTGAAGTCGTCCTGTTCCAAGTCCGTCTGGGCCTGAGCGTCGCCGACATCGCAGGCATCACCGGCCAACACCACGAAGGCGAACGAGGCACGGCCCGGCTCGTCGAACAAGTTCTGACCTCCGAAGACGGATACGCCGCCCAAGAGGTCGTCAACAACCGGAGCAGCCATACGCGCCTGACCGTCGAACACGAGCGCGCTCTATCCGCAGTCGTACGATCCGCTGGACTTCGCCGCAACGCCATCCCTCAACACCTCATCACCGACCTCCTCAACGCTGCCGAAGCAGCCCAGGAAGTCACCACGCGCCAACAAGACGCCCCGAACCATGTCACGCATGGGAGTGAGCCCTGACTGCCCAGCTTGAGACGAGATCCCGTTCATCAACCGGGTGGTGGTGATCAGGTCGGGCCACAGCCAGCGGTTGCTCGGCCGAAGTCTGACCCGCCTGCCACCGCGGGCCAGGCGCCCGGCGGCGAAGAAGATCCGCAGCCGCAGGCGTTTGGGTTCCCAGATGCGGGTCGGGTGGACGGTCAGGGCGAGCAATTGGCTCCAGCCCGTCAGTTTCGAGACCAATGCGACCACCGCCAACCAGATCTGGTTGGCGGCGGCGCTGTGCAAGGGCAGGCTACGCAAGCCGGTGGCCTTGGCACACCGGATGCGGTCTTCGCAGCGGGCCCAGCAGCGGTGACGCAGTTCCAGATCGGCGAGCTGCCCGCGCCGGGTGCCGGTGACGAAACACGTGAGGGGTGCCCGTCAAGGTCGGTGAACAACAGCTGCGCGCCGGAGTACGGGCGTTCGCGGCGGACGATGACCCGCATGCCCTCGGGCCAGGACACCAGGGCCAGCATCCCGGTCAGCTCGGCCACCCACGCCGCCCGCCGTGCCTGCCGGTCTGCGTCGTAGGCCGCCTGCCACACGAGTTCGGGAAGTGCGAGGATCGTGGCGCAGATGTCGTCGGTGAGGGTGAGCCCGATCGAGTACTCCGGGCGGCGGGCGGTGACCCAGTCCAAGAACTCGTGGGTGCCGCTTCGACCTAGACCTCATCGACGTCGACGAACAACGCCTCGCCGCCACCCTCGCCAAGGCCCGCCACGGAGCAATTGTCAAATCCTGTGGATCTTCGGTGCTTCAGACTGCTCGTAGCCAGTGATCGAGGGTTATGAAGTCGTCGTTGGTGAAGCCTTGGGATGAGGGGATGTGGTGGAGGAGGGCTCGGCTGAGGTGGTGGGCGGATACCCAGTCCCGGTCGGCGTCGGTGATCTCGTCGTCGATCCAGGCGAAGGGGCGCTGGTTCGCCCAGGTCACCAGGGTCCTTGTCTTCCAGCAGAGCCCGAACCACTGGTCAAGGCGTTCGTCTTCGGCGGAGGGCTCGGGCCAGGGCACGACGGGTAGCGGCGGTAGCCCGATCCGGGGCGCGATCTCGGCGTTGGCCTCATCTTCCCAGGTGGTGGCCCAGACCAGGTCGCATGGCAGCGCGGCCAACCAGAGTCCGACCTGCGGGTCGAGCCGCGCCAGGTGCGCGGTCGATGCGGTGCCGGATGGCTTGCGCTGCGGGCCGTCGCCGAACGGCAGGAGGGGTCCGTCGACATCGAGGAAGAGCAGCGTCCGGTTCTGGTGGCCGGTCATGCCGCACTGGCCTGTTCGCGTTCACCTTCGCGTTCAACGAGGACGCCGCGCTCGAATCGGGCTCCGGCGCGCACAAGGGCGACGAGGTGGGGTGCGTTGACGGCGCGCCAGCGCGCCTGGGCGGATTCGATGAGCTTGAAGGCCATGGCCAGGCCGGCGGCCCGTGAGCCGGGTCCCTTGGTGACCTTGGTGCGATGCCGCACGGTCGCGAACGTCGACTCGATCGGGTTGGTCGTGCGCAGATGCACCCAGTGCTCGGCCGGGAGGTCGTAGAACGCCAGCAGCTCGTCCAGGTCGTCGAGGATCTTGGCGACGGCCTTGGGGTGCTTGGCGCCGTAGGCGGCCTGGAATTGCTTCGCTGCCTTGAGCGCGTGGCCGGAGTCCTCGGCGTTCCAGATCTCGGCCCAGCCGGATGCGCTGACTTCGGGAGCGCCCCGAGTACATTGGCGATCTTGTGGAACCAGCCTCTCTGCTCGCGAGACTCGGGGAACACCTCGCGTAGCGCGCCCCAGAATCCCAGCGCCCCGTCCCCGACCGCGAGCACCGGGGCGCGCATGCCACGGCGTTTGCAGTCGCGTAGCAGGTCGCCCACGACTCGGTGGACTCGCGGTACCCGTCTACCAGTGCGATGAGCTCCTTGCGGCCGTCGGCGCGGACCCCGATCATCACCAGCAGGCACAGCTTGTGCTCTTCCAGCCGGATGTTGACGTGGATGCCATCGGCCCACAGGTAGACGTAGTCCACGTTCGACAGATCTCGGCCGGCGAATGCGCGCTGCTCGGACTTCCATTGCTCGGTGAGCTTGGTGATCACCGGGGCCGACAGGCCAGCGGCCGAGCCGAGGAACTGGCCCAGGGCCGGCACGAAGTCCCCGCTGGACAGGCCGTGCAGGTACAGCAGTGGCAGCACCTCGGTGACCTTCGGGGTCTTACGGCACCACGGCGGCAGGATCGCCGAGGCGAAGCGCCGCCGTTCGCCCGTGACCGGGTCGGTGCGCTTGTCGTCGACCCGCGGCACCTTCACCTCGATCGCCCCAGCGGAGGTCAGCACCTCCCTGGGCTGGTGTGAGCCGTTACGCACCACCAGCCGGCGGCCGTGCTCGTCGCGCTCGTCGGCGAACTGAGCGATGTAGGCGTCGACCTCGGCCTGCAAAGCCTGCGCCAGCATCCGGCGGGCGCCTTCCCGGGCGATCTCATCGATCAACGACGCCAATGCCGGAACACCCGCCTCGGGACGGTCGCCGTCGGCAGGCTCAGAGACTACGGTGAGCATGGGTGTGCCTTCCCGGCCGATCCACAGGTCTCAAGCATTGCTCCAGGTTCACGCCATCACCGAAGCCGCACTCATGGAGTTCGAACACGTCGTTGATGTCGTGATCGTTTCACGACCCAGTCACCTGCCCCCGCCTGAGCCGAAGAGGCGGAGACCTGCTGGAGCTCCACAGCGCGGCCGCGAATCGACCACCCCCGGCTCCGAACCACCCGCATAATTGGGTGATCAGCAGAAGCATCACGGCCTTCGGGCCTCCGCCCTTTGACGAGCAAGGACACCCCGACTGATGGCAGTGACCCAGCAGGAGATCGAGAACCGGTTGTGGGATGCCGCCGACGAGCTGCGCGTGGCGATGCCCGAAGCGCAATACGCCTCCGTCGTCTTCCCGCTGATGTTCTGGAAGTACCTGTCGGACACCTGGGAGCACCAGCACGAGGAGTTCTTGGCCGAAAACGAGGGCCTGAAGGGTCTGTCGGCCGAGGAAGCCCGCGAGATCGAGTACCGCGACTACCAGTCGTTCGAGATACCGTTCATCCACCCCGGTACCGTCAAGCAGCGTCGCGCCTCGTGGTCGTCCATCCTCGCCACCATCACCCAGCCCGGCCTCGGCCAGCGCGTCCGCGCCTCCCTGCAGGCCATCGAGACGGCCAACCCTGACAAGTTCTCCCGCCTGTTCGGGTCCATGACCTGGACCTCCGAAGAGGTGCTGTCGGGTGAGGTGTTGGCGGCGGTCATGCAGGCGATGGACCGCACCCCGAAGATGCACGAGGGCAACATGTCCCACGACGTTCTCGGTGGGGCGTACGAATACCTGCTGAAGCGGTTCTCCGACGGGTCCGGCACCCGCGCCGGCCAGTTCTTCACCCCGCGCGAGGTCGTCGAGCTGCTCGTCGAGGTCCTGACCCCCAAGGGCTACGAGTCGGTCTACGATCCGACCTGCGGATCGGGCGGCATGCTCATCGCCTCAGCGAACCTCCTGAAGGCCCGCGGCGGGCGTGGTTACACGCTCACCCTCTACGGGCAGGAGGCCGTACAGGACACTGCGGGTGTGGCACGCATGAACCTCTTCATGCACAACCTCACCCAGTTCAAAGTCGAGGTCGGCGACACCCTGAAGGACCCGCGCTTCAAGAAGCCGGACGGGTCCGTCGCGCAGTTCGATGTGATCGTCGCCAACCCACCCTACAGCCTGAAGTGGAAGCCCTGGACCAACGACCCCCGCGCCATCGGCGGCACCGCACCGGCGAAGTCGGCAGATTGGGCGTTCGTGCAGCACATGATCGCCAGCATGGACCCGAAGAAGGGCCGCGCCGGCGTCGTCCTTCCCCACGGCGTCCTCTTCCGTGGCGGCGAAGAAGGGGCCATCCGTCGGCGAGTCCTGGAGGACGACCTCCTCGAAGCCGTCATTGGGCTGCCGGCCAACCTCTTCTACAACACCACCATCCCGACCTGCGTCCTGGTCTTCCGTGCTCCCGGCACCAAGGCCCCAGAGCGCCAAGATGGCGTGGTGTTCATCGACGCTTCCACTCGGTTCACTAAGGCTCCCAAGCGAAACATTCTCACCGACGCCGATATCGCCGACGTGGTGACCACCTACCACTCGAAGTTCGACGCTGACGGAGATCCTGCCGCCTCCGACGGCGACGGCGGCCTGGCCGCACGATTCGCTCCACTGTCTGAGATCGTGCTGAACAGGTACGACCTCAACATCGGCCTTTACATCAAGCATGCCGCTGCCGAGCAGGAAGACCTCGGTACTCTCATCGACGCCTATAACGTCGCCCGGGCCGAACGTCAGAAGGTCGAGCAGCGCATGCTCGCGGTACTCGCTTCCGCCGGAATCGAGGGCTTCGATGAGTGAGCAGTTGGAGTGGCCTAAGAAGGCCCTCTCGGAAGTTGGAGAATTGATCCGTGGTCGTCGTTTCACTAAGAAGGACTACGTGGAGTCGGGGCTTGGGTGTATCCACTACGCGCAGGTTCATACTCACTTTGGGGCTATCGCGAGAGATCCTCTGACGTTCCTGGCCGAAAACTCCCGTACGCGAATGCGCCTTGCTCACCCTGGAGACCTGGTAATTGCCGCGACCAGCGAGAACGTTGATGACGTCGGGAAAGCCGTCGCATGGCTTGGCGACGACGACGTCGCGGTTCACGATGACTGCTACATCTTCCGTCACGGGCTCGATCCTGCATACGTCTCATACTTCTTCGCGTCATCCCTGTTCCACTCGCAAAAGATCAAGTACGCATCCGAGACGAAAGTCGTGCGGATCTCGGGTGCGAACCTGAGCATGATCGAGATACCCGTGCCCCCGAAGTCAGTCCAGGAGCGGATTGTCGAGGTCATCAGCGCGGTCGACGCTCAGGCCTCCGCCCTTGGACGGGAGGCAGACGCGCTCGATGCTTTGTTCCGGGGGCGCAAGGAAGAACTGTTCGCGCACTATGCGGCCACCGAGACCACGTTGCCCATCGGCGAGGTCCTGGAAGAGGTCAAACGTCCGATCACCGTCGACCCTGAGACCGAGTACAGGCAGATCGGGATCAGGTCCCATGGGCGCGGGCTGTTCACGAAGGAGGCGGTGACCGGAAAAGCCCTGGGGTCCAAGAAGGTGTTCTGGGTCGAGCCCGGCGACCTGGTCATCAACATCGTCTTCGCCTGGGAAGGCGCGGTCGCCATCGTGCCCCCCGAGATCGAGGGCTACTGCGGATCGCACCGGTTCCCATCCTACCGACGGCTCGACGGCGGGGACGTCGAGTTCTTCCGACTCTTTTTCTCCACCAAGCCAGGCACGCGACTCCTGGCTAACTGCTCTCCCGGAGGGGCGGGACGCAACCGCACGCTGAACCGCAAGCGTCTGATGCAGTCGCCCGTCGGCATGCCCTCAGCTCAGGAGCAGGAGCGGGCGATCTGCGAGTTGCAGGCGCTGGAGGCGACCGTCCTGGCCGTGCGCGCCGAGGCCGACCAGTTGCGTGGCGTGCGCGCCGCCCTGCTGTCGGGGCTGCTGGATCGCACCATCGACATCGAGTCCGCCGAATTGGAGGTCTGAGCCGTGGCGAAGGGCATTCGGGAACGTGAGTTCCAGAATCTGATGATCCAGTGGTCCCTCCCGATGGGCTGGGCCTTCACAGCGGGTAGGTCGCTGCCGCGTGAGACGACGCAACCGGTGGTCGTCGGCGAGCTGCGGGACGCCATCGTCCGGCTCAACCCTGGAGTGATCGACGGGTTCGACGTGGACGCAGTGGTCGAAGAGATCGTCGCCACGGTCAACGCCGTCGAAGGCGGGCTAGTGCGGGCCAACGAGCAGGTGTTACACATACTCCGCGGGCGCAAGGAGTTCCGGGACACCGACGGCGTGTGGCACACCCTGAAGGTCATCGACTTTGAGCACCCGACCGGCAACACGCTGGTCGTGTCGGACGAGGTGACCATTACAGTCCCCGGGAAAACCTCCCGCCGGTTCGACCTCGTGTACTGGGTCAACGGCCTGCCCTTGGTGGTGGTCGAGGTGAAGTCCCCGACCGCGCAGTCCGGTTGGGCGGATGCCGCCCGCGAGATCAACGACGTGTACGCCACCGAGTACCCGTGGTTTTTCACCCCCAACGTCTTCGCCGTCGCCTCCGACGGACTGAAGCTGCGGTTCGGCGCCGCCGGCGCGCCCACCAACCTGTGGCAGCCGTTCCGGTCCACCGCCGACGACGAGAACCTGTCCGGGCAGGCCGACGTGCATCGCTCCGTCGAGCTGCTACTCAACCCGGCCACCGTCCTGGACATGCTCGCCAACTTCGCCCTCTTCGACACCTCCGGGGGTGGGGTGGACACGAAGTACCTGCCTCGTTACCCCCAGTTGGAGGCCGCGCACCTGATCCACGACCGGGTTCTGGAGGGCGGGTCGAAGGGCCTGATCTGGCACCACCAAGGGTCTGGGAAGACGCTGCTGATGGTTTTCGCGGCCTCGTTGCTGCTGGCAGACCCCCGCACCGAGTCACCCACGATCATCTTGCTCTCGGACCGGACCCATCTCGTCCGGCAGACCTCCGGGGTGTTCACCTCCGCGATGGGGGACGCCTACTTCCACCAGCCCGCCACCAGCCAGAAGCTGCGTTCCCTGCTGGCCGACGACGTACGCGGCGTCATTTCCACGACCGTCCACAAGTTCGCTGACGCCGGTAAGAACCTGTCGCCCCGGGGCAACATCATCGTGCTGGTCGACGAGGCACACCGCACCCAGTCCTCCAGGTCGAAGTCCCTGGCCGGGCAGATGCGCGCGGCATTGCCGCACGCGAAGTTCTTCGGCATGACCGGCACTCCCATCAGGAACCTGGCCACCGACACCTTCGCCCTCTTCGGCGAGGAGACCGACCCGGGCAGGGTCTTGCACCGGTACTCAGTGTCCCGGTCCCTGCTGGACGGGGCAACCGTCCCGGTCATGCTGGACCCGCACCCGGTCTCCTTCGACGTAAATGATCAGGCATTGCAGGCCGAGTTCGACCAGTTCGCCGACGA
This sequence comes from Actinomadura sp. NPDC048955, assembly GCF_040649435.1. Lineage (NCBI taxonomy): Bacteria > Bacillati > Actinomycetota > Actinomycetes > Streptosporangiales > Thermomonosporaceae > Actinomadura > Actinomadura sp. NPDC048955. Next base: position 53,852 of record NZ_JBEZJI010000020.1, on the reverse strand, counting down.
CTTCGACCTCGACGACCCCGACCGTGAGACCCTGTCCCGCAAGTTCGGGCGCCTCACCTCAGTGTTCGCCAACCCCGAGCGCATCCACACGGTCTGCCAGCACATCGTGGACCGCTACCTGGCCGGCGCCTACCGCAACGGCCTCAAAGCCCAGGTCGTCGCCTATAACCGTGAGCTGGCCGTGGCGTACACCGACAAGATCAACGAGCTCCTGGTCGGCTTCGAGGCGTCTCAGGTGCTCACCGAGGTCGGGAAGCATGACCGGATCACCGCCGAGGTGAACATCTCCGTCTCCGACGCCAAGGACGAAGACGCCGCCATGCGGCCGTTCCAGCTCTCCGAGGCCGCGGAGGAGGAGCAGAAGCGGCGGTTCCTCACCCCGGACGACCCGCTGTGCTTCCTGGTGGTGACCGCGAAGCTGATGACTGGGTTCGACGCCCCCAACGAAGGCATCCTCTACCTGGACAAGCCAATGAAGGCCCACAACTTGTTCCAGACGATCACCCGCCCGAACCGCACCTGGGTGTCCCCGGCCGGGTTCGTGAAGACCTCCGGCGTGGTCGTGGACTACATCGGCCTGGCCGAAGAGGTCCAGCGGGCCGTCGTCGACCCCACCTCGCCGGGTGCCGGCAAGGGTGGTGGATTCGTCACCGACCTGACCGATCTGGTCGCCGAGTTCCGCACCACCTTCGCCCGCCTCGAAGACCTTTTTGGGGACGTCGACGACTTGGACCTCACGGTCCACGGATACGAATCCGTCCGAGCCATCAACGGATTCCTGGACGCCAACCCCGACGCGGCCGAGGTGTTCGCCAAGGACTACCGGCTCCTGGCCCGCCTGTACCCGCTGATCAGCACCGACAATCGGGTCGCTAAGTACCGGGACGGCTTCGGGCTGTTCGGGTCTGTGTACACGACCCTGTTCAAGAAGTCCTCCGACGAGGAGAGGAAGGAACGGCTGAACGAGCTGGGGCCGATGGTCCTGGAGATCATCAACGCCCACGTCCACTCTTTCTCCGTGGTCGCCTCCCAGGAGGAAGCCCTCGTCTTGGACGCCCAGGGCATCGCCATCCTCAAGGAACTGCTGGCCCTCGTCCGCCCCAAACCTGACTCAGACGACGGCGAGGACAAGACGCCGCCGTCCGCGGCGGAGATCCTGGACCACATCAAGGCCGCCCTCGAAAAGGGCGTCGAACCGGGGTCGGCGAAATACACCGCCCTCGCGGAGCGGATCAAGCAGCTGCGGGACCGGATCATCCAAAATGCCCAGGACGCCTTGGACTTCTTGTCCGAAGCACTCCGGATCGCCCGCGCCATCGTGAACGCCGAAAAGCACCCTGACCAAGCCGTCGTCGTGCTCGACGACGACCACGTGGGCGTCCTGTCCCGGATCATCCACGACCACGCACCTCCCGGACTCACGATCACCGAGAGGAACCTGGCCGAAGAAATCGACCAGGTCGTCACCCGCACCCTCGCCCGGACATGGGACAACGCCGACGCCCGCAACCGAGGCGTCCGCCGCGCCACCGCCGCGGTCTTCCGCCGGTACATGTTGAAGCCCGTCGGGGAACCATATGACTCCACCGTCGCCTACATCGAAGCCCATTACCTCGTTGACTGACGAACGGAGGCCCGGCAACCTGCGGCGACTGCCGGGCCCCGTCGCGCTGCTCGGCCCTGACCTATCCCCTGGCTATCCAGCGGGTTCGCGTTGCTCGACTGCCGGCCAGCAGCCCCGCACGCAACGTCCTCGCCTACCCGTTGCTCTGATTTCAAAGTGACAGGCTCGATACGCTCCGTGGGCTACCCTTTGGCTGTTCGCCCAAGCAGGCTGGGGCGCAGTCGTGAGAGCTTAATAGGCACATTGGCCGTGATCTCACCCTGAGTGTCAGTGGCTCGTGGTCTGCTAAGCCTCGGATTGAAGGCTGAAGGGGGGTAGGGTGCGCATCCGCGAGGTGTTGATTCGTTGGTACAAGTCGTTCAACTACGACTATGAGTTGAAGGCGAACCCTGGCTCGACCAAGAGGGTCTGGCAGGAAACATCCGACGGGTGGCTCCCGCATGTGCGCATCGCTCTTGAGGAGGACATCACCGCGGTAGTAGGCGCGAATGAGTCCGGAAAATCGCACCTCCTCGACGCGATCAACATCGTCCTCACAGGCGACGGTCTCAGCCAGAGCGACTTCTGCCGGTACTCGACGCGGTTTTCCGTCGAGAAGGGCCAGCGCCTGTTCCCTGAGGTCGGTGCCATCTTCGAACTCACTGAGGATGAGGCCGCTGCCGTGAACGCCTTGAAGATCCCGCTTCGGGCTAACGGTGCCCTGCTCATGCTCCGGTCAGCCCCAGACACGGTCGAGGTCATCAGCGACGCCGAGGAGCGCGTCGTGCTCGACGATGAGCAGCGCAAGGGCCTCCAACAGCTTCTTCCGCACGCCTACCAACTCAAGACCCAGATCGAACTACCTGACTCAGTGTCGATCGCGGCACTCGCGCAGACCAGCTCACCCCTCGCTCGCAAGCAGCGCTTCAAAGTCCTCGACTTCCTCACCAGGATCACAACCGTCGAGGACATAGGATCCCAAGGAACAGCCCTACTCAGCCTTCTCAACGCCGCGGAGGCCATCGAGACCGAGCAGCAAAGACTTGGTCGCCTCCTGCTCACCAAGGTGGCCCGCATCGAGGCCTCCGCCTTCCAAGACCTCCAGGACGCGATTAAGGATGAACGCGAGGGCTTGGTCAACGCCCTGATCCAGGAGATGAACAGGTCCATCGCGCGACACCTCAACATCTCCAAGTGGTGGAGCCAGGACGAGGACTTCCAGCTTCGAGTCTCGCCCCGCGAGCACGAGTTGGTCTTCACCATCAGAGACCGCACCGGCACCGACTACTCGTTCAGCGAGCGCAGCCGCGGCCTCACCTATTTCCTCAGCTACTACGTCCAACTCAGGTCTCACGATCGACCCGCCGACCGTCCCGAGGTCCTACTCATGGACGAGCCGGACGCCTACCTCTCCGCCCTCGGGCAACAAGACCTCTTGCGCGTGCTGGAGGACCACGCCCGCCCCGAGGACTCCGACCGGACCGACCAAGTCGTCTACGTCACACACTCACCGTTCCTGATCAACCGCAACGCCGGGCATCGTGTCCGCGTCGTCGACAAAGGCTCCCGCGACGAGGGGACGCGCCTGGTCAAGGACGCCACGCAGAACCACTATGAGCCGCTACGCACTTCATTGGGCGCCTTCATCGCCGAGACCGCGTTCATCGGTGGCGACAATCTGTTCATCGAAGGAATCGCCGACCAGGTTCTCATCTCCGGCATGAACGCCCGGCTACGCCGAGCGGGCAAACCACCGAGTGAGTGCCTCGATCTCAACCAGGTCACCCTTGTTCCCGGCGGCTCCAACGTGCCGTACATGCTGTACCTCGCCCGCGGCCGCGACCAGCACAAGCCTGCCTGCGCGGTTCTCCTGGACAGCGACCCGGCCGGCGAGACTGCACGGAAACAGATCCGCAGGGGCGGCGCGAGGGGCAAGCCAACCGTCGCCGACGACCTCATCGTCATGGTCGGCGAGTGGGCAACGGAGGCGAACGCTAAGGCCGAACCGGGTGTCACGATCGAAGAACCCGAGGACTTGGTCCCTCTCACGCTCGCCGTAATCGCCGCTCGCCGCTACGCCACCAGCCTTCTGGGACTGAGCGAGACAGAAGCAGCCAAGCTCACCGACAAAGCCATCAAGGCCGGCATCAATGCCGACAACACCTCGATGTGGGACGCGGTCGAGGCCGCCTTCGAGAAGACATTCAAGACTGACATAGGTAAGGCTGGTTTCGCCAAGGAACTGCTCGCCTACCTGCAGGAACACGAAGAGGACAAGACGCCTCCCGACGGTGTCGCAATCCTCGAGTCGAACTTCGCCTCGCTCATCAAGCGACTCAACGAGACCCTCCAGCTGGCGCGCGAGCGAGAGTCCGACAGCCGACGAGACCGGCGTGTTGAACGGATTATCGAGGAGTTCGCAGACGCCCACCCCACCGGGTGCCTGCGAGACAAAGCCTCGATCATGCTACGCCGCATCGACGCTGCGGCCGACGACACCATAGAGGGTGACACCATCCGGGCTGGGGCAGCTCGCCTGCGACGCGACTTCAACCTTGGCACGGACCCACTCAAGCGAGTGCCTAACTATCAGTCGTTCCTGGAGCGCCTCAGGCACATCCCAACCCTCGTGCGTCTGCGAGACCAAGGCCAGCTAAGCGCAGAAGAGCTTGCGCAGGAGTAGCCGAGGTTCCGTAGAAGACCAGGGTGACCAGGGGCGGGCGGCGGCGGTCTTGGCGATGTTGCGCACGCCGCGTTGCTGCGCTGGCTGCGAGGTGACCGCCGGCTTGCTGGGCATGTCCACCTGAGACCACGGTCCCCGGCCCTGAGGAGCTGGGCGGGGTACTGGAGGTGGTGATGGTCGCGGTCGGGTCGAGCGGCGTGGGCGTCGCGCTGGCCCAGGCGTTGCCCACCTGACTGCAGAGCCGTCCGGCCGTTCACGCTGCCCCTCACCGTGGACCGCCCCGGCGAAGTTGGAGGCTATGATGTACCCCGCCCTCCGTGGAGTCACTTTGGTTGACTTTCGTGCCATTGACCCCACGAGAAGAGGTCGGCGTGCCACGCAAGGGCTACCCGCCGGAGTTCCGTCGCAAGGTGTTGGATCTGGTCGAGGCCGGACGTCCGGCCCGTCAGATCGCACAGGACCTGGGCATCAGCGATCAGACGATCTACACCTGGCGCAGACAGGACCTCATCGACAAAGGTCAAGCGCCCGGCACGACCTCGACCGAGCAGACTGAACTGCTGGCGGCCCGCAGACGGATCCGGGAACTGGAGACCGAGCTGGCGGTCACCAAGCGAGCCGTCGAACTGGTGCGTCAGGTGGTGCCCCCAAAAGGAGGTTCGAAGCCATCGCGGTGTTGGCCGACGAGGGCCTTCCCGTCCAGGTCGCCTGCCGGGTGCTGGAGGTGTCGGAGTCGGGCTACTACGCCTGGCGTGCCCGGCCGCCCTCGCTCCGCTCCCTGCGGCACGCGTGGTTGACCGAACGGATCACGCAGATCCACGCCGCCTCCCGCGGCACCTACGGCGCCCGTCGCGTCCACGCTGAGCTCACGCTGGGCAGCGGCCTGGTCGTTGCGCACGGCACCGTGGAGATGCTGATGCAGCGCCAGGGCCTGCGGGGCCTGCCCGGCAGCCGGCGACGACGCGCCGTCCCGCAGGTACGGACTGCCGCCGACCTGGTCGACCGGGACTTCCACCGCAACGCGCCCAACAAGCTGTGGGTCACCGACATCACCGAACACCCCACTCGCGAGGGCAAGGTCTACTGCTGCGTGGTGTTGGACGCCTACTCTCGGCGGGTGGTCGACTGGTCCATCGATTCTGTCCAGACCTCCACGCTGGTCACCAACGCGCTCGGCATGGCCGTCCAGAACCGGCGTCCCGAACCCGGCGGACTGATCCACTCCGATCACGGCGTGCAATTCACGTCGTGGGCGTTCACCCGTCGTGCCCAGGAGTCGGGTCTCGTGCCCTCAATGGGATCGATCGGCGACTGCTTCGATAACGCCGTCATCGAGTCGTTTTGGGGCCGCATGCAGGTCGAACTCCTTAACCGGCGGCGCTGGAAGACCCGCATCGAGCTGGCTAACGCGATCTTCGATTACCTCGAAATCTTCCACAACCGGCAACGCCGCCACAGCGCCCTGGGGATGCGCACCCCCGTCGATTACGAGATGCTCTACCCCAACCGCCAACCGGCATGAAGTCCAGCAATGCGACTCCACGAAACAAAGGGCACATTAGAACCGGTCGAAGCCTGCAATGCGCGCCAGGATCTTGGCTGCCAGCAAGTCGCTGATGCCGTGCAGCTCGGTGAGTGTGGTGCCGGAATCGGCGACCGCCGCGGAGATCTGGTCGGCGACCCCGGTGATCCGTCGGTCCAGCCGCCGGATCTCGGTGACCAGGTCCACCGCCAGGGCGCGCAGCGTGCAGCCCAGGCCGGTCTGAGGACGCACTCCGCGCAAGGCCTTGGCGGCGATGTCGGCGGTCAGCTTGCGTGGCAGGCTGGCCGGGAGGAGCTTGGTGAGCAGGGCGTGCAGCCGGTTGATGGTCTGGGTGCGGGTGCGCACCAGGTCTTCGCGGTGCTCGATCAGAGCGCGCAGCGCGGTGATGGCCTCGTCCAGGCGGGCCACGTGCAGTCCGGTGGCGGTCTGTGCGGCGATGCCAACCGACAGTGCGTCGGCTTCGTCTGCATCCGCACCTGTTCCCGCCGTTCACGGCCCGCGTCGGTCATCCCGCCGCCCTGGGGGTATCTGGCCATGCCACCGGCATACGCCCACACCACCGGCCCGTCTACTCACCAAACCGCCATGACCCATTAACCCTGGTTAGAGCGACCCCGGCCATAGCCTTGTTGTTCTTGGCTGCAGACCGCGATCAACGCCACTGATCGAACAAGTTGGATACCTCTCTGCTCGCCACCGCTTGACACAGAGGGGTGCCGTTAACTGGACCCACCCCCGACACACTGCTGCCCGCACCGGACCACCGGGTCTCCCCGTGGACCCGATACGCCCCACGTCCGCTCATGTGCACCTGGAGCCCGTCTGAGTGCACGTCCGAACTGAACTGGCGCGCGCGATGCGCGCCTCCTTCTCCCCACGCTGTACGAAGCAGTCTCATCAATTCGTCCATCGGAGTTCGGTAGCCACTCCGGGCGACGAAGGAGCGGACGCATGGGGAAGACGATTCGGATCAACGGGGTGGACGTGCCGGTGATCGCCGACCAGCTGAACGGGGAGGAGATCAAGCGGCTCGCCGGGATCGACGCCGACCGGGTGCTGGTGCGGCAGGAACGGGACCGCAACGTCATCGTGGCGGACGCCAGGCGGCTGCGCGTCGCCGACAACGACACCTTCACCCACCACGCCCAGCACTCCAAGGCCGCCGCGCCCGTCACCCGCCGCACCGCGCGGCTGCGGATGGAGGCCGCGACGCTCGCGGCGGCCTACCCGGGCCTGAAAATCGCCGACGACGAGTCGTACGTGTTCATCAGCGGGTTCCGGCTTCCCGCCGGGTGGACCCCCGACCGCGCCAGCGTCCTGATCGTCCCGCCGGCCGCGTATCCCGAATGCGCCCCCGACGGGTTCTACCTGAGCGCGGAACTGCGTCGCCGCAAGGGCGGACACCTCGTCACACCGGGGCACTACTTCCGCGACTACCACAACCCCTACGCCGACCTGGGTTACCACTGGTACTGCCTGGAGGACCCTGAACGCCGCTGGCGGGCCGGCCAGGACTCCCTGCTCACCTTCGTGGAGGCCATCCGCACCTATCTGGGGACGGCGGACTGATGCGCTGCGTCCTGCGGCTGCCCGCGCGCGTATGGCGGGCGACCGAAGAGCACCTGCTGGCGTCTCCGTCCGAGCGGATGGCCTACCTGCTGGCCCGCGCGAGTCGCTGGAGCGACCCCTGGGGCCGCAGCACGACGGACCTGCTCGTCCGGCAGGCGCTCCTCATCCCGGACGCGGCACTCAACGTGCAAACCCCGGTCCGCGTCGAGGTCGACCCCGACTTCACCCGGCAGATCCTCCGAGCCTGCTACGAGACCGGCATGTCGCTGGTGGACGTGCACCCGTTCGGCGGCGGACCGGTCTGGTTCTCCGGCCACGACGAGCACAACATGCGCCTCACCCACGCCGAGTTCGCCGAGACCATGCCGGACCGGCCACCGGCCATCGCCGCCTCACTCGTCCTCGGCCCCGGCGGGCTCGCGGGCGCCTGGTCACCGCAGCAGCATCGGCTCGCACCGCTGGACGACTGCGTCCTGCTGGACAACACCTTCAGCGAGGTTCCCCTGTGCACACCATGACCCCTGCTCGCGACACCGACCGGCTCGACCGCCAGATCCGCGCGTTCGGCTACGACGGGCAACGCCGGCTGGGCGCTACCACCGCGGCCGTCATCGGCGCGGGCGGCATCGGCTCCCTGCTCGTCCAAGGGCTGGCCCACCTCGGCATCGGCCGCCTCATCGTCATGGACTCCGACCGTGTCGAACCCACCAACCTCAACCGCCTCGCCGGCGCCACAGCCACCGACGCGCGGGACGGTACACCCAAGGCCGAGGTCGCGGCACGCGCCGTCGGGCACATCGACCCGGACATCCCCGTCCACGCCATGCAGGACAGCATCCTGAACACCGACGCGTGGATGTCGCTGCGCTGCGCCGACCTGCTGTTCGGCGCGGTCGACGGCCACGCCCCGCGCTGGGCGCTCAACGCCCTCGCCGTCCAGTACGCCCGCCCCTACATCGACACCGGCGCGGAGATCGCTGCCCACGGATCCGACCTGCTCGACGTCTCCGGACACGTCGCGACCGTGACGCCGGGCGGCCCCTGCCTCCTGTGCCTGTCCGGCTACCCCGCAGCCGCGTCCATGGAACTCGACCCGACCCTCACCGCCGCCAAACGCAGCGCCGGTTACCTCCACGACGCACCCGACCAACCGACCCCAAGCGTGATCTTCCTCAACCAGGCGATCGCCGGCACAGCCCTCGGCGAAGCCCTCAACCTCCTCACCGGCTGGCACCGCCCCCGCCCCTACACCCTCCTCGACCTCGCCGGCCCCGCCCTCACCGCCATCGACGCCGACCCCCAACCCGACTGCCCCGCCTGCGGCCCCGACTCACCCCGCGGAGACGGCGACGCCACAGCCCCACCCCACTTCGCAACACCCTCCACACCCCCGCACCCCTGACCCGATCCACGCCAACACAAGCGCGCGGCCCCCACCACGGGACCGCGCGCTTTTATCATCCGTCGCGATTAGTAGCTGCCGCTGTTCCCCTTCCCTACGAGACCTAATTTGGAAGGTGCCGGTTCATCCGATGCGGTTTTACTGGGCGCTGCGACTCCACGCATATGGCGTCACCAACTTCTGCATCCAGTTTCAATCCGATGCGGTTTTGCTGGGCGCTGCGACCCTCGCTTCACCTGCCCCCGGCGGGTGAACGAGTGGGTTTCAATCCGATGCGGTTTTGCTGGGCGCTGCGACTATCGTCGAAAGCGAGTACCGCTGGCGCAGCGTCAGGTTTCAATCCGATGCGATTTTGCTGGGCGCTGCGACCCTCGCTTCACCTGCCCCCGGCGGGTGAACGAGTGGGTTTCAATCCGATGCGGTTTTGCTGGGCGCTGCGACTGCTGTTCTCCGTCGAGGACATGATCGGCGGTCGGCACGTTTCAATCCGATGCGGTTTTGCTGGGCGCTGCGACCCTCGCTTCACCTGCCCCTGGCGGGTGAACGAGTGGGTTTCAATCCGATGCGGTTTTGCTGGGCGCTGCGACTATCGTCGAAAGCGAGTACCGCTGGCGCAGCGTCAGGTTTCAATCCGATGCGGTTTTGCTGGGCGCTGCGACCCGGCATTCGCGACGCGAGGGGCGCCAAGCGCCTCTGTTTCAATCCGATGCGGTTTTGCTGGGCGCTGCGACCTGACCTGGACGTTCGACACTCAGACCGGCCTCGCGTTTCAATCCGATGCGGTTTTGCTGGGCGCTGCGACAGTACCTCAGATTATGGGGGTCTGACCTGCAGGTTTGCAAGATCATGCGCCAACCTCCCCGGGCGCGATCTTGGAGTGGTCTCAAAGATGATCTTTGGGACAACATCTTCGCAGGTCAGGGCATGTTCTGGGGGTGTGCGCCAACCTCCTGACAATTCTTTGAATGGCCGGAAGGGCGTTCGTCCATCAGTTGTTGGTATGAGGACACGTGAGGGAACCGGCCGGACGACCCGGCTCGTGGAGCGGCTGGCCAGTGATCGGGTGCTGTGGGCGGCGTGGTCGCGGGTGGCGGCGGGCAGCGGCATGGCCGGGGCGGACGGCGTCACGGCGGAGGTGTTCGGCCGCGAGGTCGGCCCCAGACTGACGGCGCTCGCGGCACTGCTGCGGGAGCACAGGTACCAGGCCCAGCCGCTGCGGCCAGTGCGGTCGATGCGGGGCGGCAAGCCGCGGACGCGGGGGTTGCCGACCATCTGCGACCGCATCGTCCAGCGTGCCTTCCTGAACATTTACGGGACCCGGCTGAATCCCGCCAACCCCGTCAGTTTCTCATACCGTCCCGGACGGTCGTGGCTCAACGCGCTCGAGCAGGTGCAGCGGCATCGCGACTCCGGATTGGTGTGGGTCCTGCGGACCGACATCGCGAACTTCTTCGCCGAAGTCGACCACCGGCTGCTGCTGGAACAGGCCGCAGGGCGAATACGCGATCCCAGCGCCGCCGAACTCGTCCGTTCATGGGTGTGCGCGCCGTGGCTGATGCCCGAAGGCGTGGTGGAGCGCCGCAGAGGACTGCCGGAGGGCGCGCCGATCAGTCCGGCGCTCGCCGAGTTCTCCCTCTCCGATTTCGACCGCGAGGTGGACCGGAGATCGGGCCGCCTGGTCCGTTACGCCGACGACCTGACCGTCCTGTGCCAAGGGCCTGACGAGGCCGTGAAGGCCCTGGCCGACGTGGACGGGGCATTGACCGCGCGAGGGCTGCGCATCAACCCCGACAAGACTTACATCGCCGACTTCGATTTCGGGTTCACCCTGCTGGGCTGGCGTTTCGTCGGAACCACGGCCCATCCGGCCAACGCGGCACAGGAAGGGCGCTGAGATGGTGCTGATCAATGGTCGTCCGTTCCACGTCGTGGGCACCGGCTGCGTCGTCCGCAGGAGGGGCGGACGCCTGGTGGCGCTCAAGGACGGGAGAACTGCGCGCCTCGGCGCCACTGACGCAGATCTCTGAAGTGGTGCTATCAGGGCAGGTGGGAATCTCCACCCAGGCCATGCACGCGTTGCTCTCCCGCGACATCCCCCTCGTCCTGCTATCAGGCACGGGACGGCCGCTGGGCAGGATGGAGCCACCCGGCGCGGGCCATGTGCTCGCCCGCCGCCGGCAGTTGGAACGGCACGTCGGGTGTCTACTACCGTGCCTTCGCCAGCGTCCTCGACCCAGCCCTCGGTTTCGGCGGACGCGACCGGCGCAGCGCGGACGTGGTGAACGCCCTCACCAATTACTGCTCGGCGCTGCTGCGCGAGACCGTCACCTCCGGCCTGCTCGCCGCGGGCCTGGATCCGTACGTGTCGTTCCTGCACACCCCCGCGCGCGAACGTCCGACCCTGGCGTTCGACCTCATGGAGGAGTGGCGACCGGTGCTGCTGGACTCCATCGTCCTGGCGCTCACGGGCTCGCGCGCGGTCACGCCGGATGACCTGGAGGACGGCGCGGATGGACCGTGGCTGTCACCGCGGGCCCGCAGCCAGGCCGTCACCCGTTTCCACGCCCGGCTCGCCGCCCCGGCGCGCGGCTGGCCGGCACCGCCCGCGCGCCGCAGCTACGCCGATCAACTGCGCGCCCAGTCCGTCGCGCTGCGCGCCTGGATACTCGGCGAAACCGAATCGTACGAGCCGTTCGCCTGGAGGTGACCCCCATAGCAAACCCGACCGAGCGCAACTCCTGGACCGTGACGTTCGACGTCTCCTCCGACTCCGGGCGCCGGGCGGTGAACCGGCTGCTGGCCGGATACGGTCCCCGCGTCCTGTTCACCGTCTACGAGATCAGCGCCGACGCCGCCGAACTGGACGAGATCGTCCGGCGGGCGAGCGAGCATCTGCGGCCGGGAGACCACCTGCTGGCCCTGCCGAACTGCCCCCGGTGCCGGGCGGCGCATCGCGGCGGGACGGCCGAGCGGGTCAGCCCGCTGGGGTGGGTCGTGCCGTGAACGGACCGGTGCTGGTCTGCTACGACGTGTTCGACGACGGCCGCCGCGACCGGCTGCGGGCCGCGCTGGACGAGGTCGCCGACCGGTTCCAGCAGAGCGGCTGGCTGATCCCCGACGCGGCCGGCCTGGACGCCCACCGCGCCACCGCAGCGCTCGAAGGGCTGCTGGCCCCCGCCGACCGGCTCCGTATCTACGCTCCCTGCCCGGCGTGTGCGCGCGAGGTCCGGACCATCCCGGCGGGACCGCCGCTCGTCCGGCCGGCCTGGGTCGCGGACTGACCGGCGCACTGCGACCTCACTAGGGTTCAGTCAGACCCGACGAGACGAAGGCCGAGGCCCGCATGCCCGCTCGCATCATCGTCCGCCTCGAACCCGCCGGCGGGCGCCCGTTCATCCCACCGCCGCACACCGGCCCCGCCGTCAACGCCGCATTCCTGGCCGCCCTGCGCGACACCGGAGGAGACGCCCTGTCGGCCGCGCTCCACGAGACCCGTCCGCCCAAGCCGTTCGCGCTCACCCCACTCTTGGACGAGCGGAACCGGCTGGCAAGTGCATCCAGCAAACAGGTGCGGTTTGAGATCGGCGTCCTCGCCGACTCGCTGACGGCTCCGGCCCTTCAGGCGTTTGCGGCCATCAGGGATGTGCGGGTGGCGCGGTGCCTGTACAAGGTCGCGGGCCTGGAACTGGCCGGGGCCGACCCCTTTTCGGACCTGCTCGCCGGCGCAGGCCCCGCCGACCGGTGGACACTGCAGATCCACACACCGGTCGCGTTCTTTACTGCCAAGGAGGAGGGGGCACGCCGGGTCCGACCGTTTCCCGAGGCCGAATGGGTCTTCGCCGACCTGTACCGGAAATGGAACACCTTCGCGCCCGATGCCGCACTGGGTGAGACAACGGCGCAACTCGTGGCGCAGAACCTCGAGGTCGCCGACTATCGGCTCGCGATGGCCGAGCACCTAATCAAGGTCAACGTGCCGCCGGTTCGCGGGAGTGTCGGCCGGATCGTCTACCGGGTCGCCGATACGCGCCGTTCCAGCGCGGAGGCACGGGCTGGACTGGAGGCGCTGGTCCGTTTCAGTGCCTACTCGGGGATCGGTGACCGTACCACCACAGGGATGGGCTACGTACTGCCCAGCCGGTGATTCGAGTCAACTCCACCACGTACCTCCGAGTCCAAACGGCCGGACCTGGTCAGGGGGCCAGGGTTATTCCGGACGCGTGAGGGCGCCTCTGACGATAGAACTGTGATCGGACAGGCGGCGGGCTACGGGGGCTTGGCATTAGCACATCCATCGCGGCAGGTGCCATACGGAGAACCACCGCCACCATCTCCCTTCTCGCGCCAACTTTTTAGTGATCTATCGGGGCAGGCGACAGGGGGAGCGTATGGCGACCTTTATCAACCCTTACACGTTCGTCTCCCTTCCGGAGAAGATCGATCGTGCGGAACCAGCCGGCCATCATCGGGCCGTACAGGGCAACCTGTGCGGTGCTCTGACCGTCACCTGGTCGACGCGCACGCCCTTGCTACTGCCGAAGAGCGACCCCCCGGCCCCAGAAGGACGGGTGGAGATTCCAGGGTCCGCGGTCAAGGGGGCGGTCCGGTCCCTGCACGAGACCTTGATGGGCGGGTGCCTGCGGGTTGTGGACGAAACGTTCGTCCCCATATACCGGCAGCCTGCCGTGGCCAAGGGCGAAGGGTGGTCCCTAGGCCGGATCCGTGCCGCCACGCGAACCGGGCGCCCACTGATGGTCGAGGTGACCGACAGGACGGTCTGGGTTCCGGTCAAGCCTCTCGACCCCGCGCTCGGGAAGAAGCCGGAGTCTGGCGACACCATCGACATCGCCGAATGGGCGATCTCCATGACCAGCTTGGAGAGGCTGGAGGCCGATCCAGCTGGCGTCAACTCCGGCACCGGATGGGTAATCCTCATCGGCGACGCTCAAACGCGCGGCAAATCGAGGAGGTTCTTCTGCGCCGCGGGCCGCCTGCCGGCAAAAGCTCGCATCCTCGACGTCACCGTCGAGGCCTGGGAGGAATACCAACGGCTGTGTGACGGCACGGAGGATATGCGTCGCTACCGTCAGAACCCCGATCACGGCGATGTCAGGGGGTGGACGAGTCGGCCGGTGACCGCACCGGTTCGCTGGAAAGGTGAGATCGTCGGGAGCCGGCGCCGAGCTACTGGACGGCTGTGGCAGGACGACGTCGCCTGGGTGCACGTCGATGAGGTGACGGGGACGGTCGACCACCTGTCCATGGCGGCGATCTGGCGAGCGCCAGGTAAAGGCCCCTTGGGCGAGCGTTTTCCACCAGGGTTGCGTGCGTGCGACAACCCTGAGGACTTGTGCGTGTCGTGCCGGATGTTCGGGTCGGCCGACACCTCTGTGGCGGATCGGGAGGCCGAGGCCGTGCAGCGTTCCTACGCTGGTCATGTCCGGTTCGGCAGTGCAGTCGCAGAGAAGGTGACCACGACGACAGTGCGGCTGGCCCCAATGAGCGCCCCTCGCCCGGGAGCCGGCCAGTTCTACCTGCGGCATCACAGCACTGATCCTGCGTCTTCCAAGGAGGATCTGCCGTCTGGGTACTGGGGATCGGAGCACGACGAAGGTTCTTTCCGCCACGTCCGGGGGCGCAAGTTCTACTGGCACGGCGACCCGGGCGCGCAGGATTCGCCACGGCATATCGCTCGATCCGAACAGCGAAACGCGAACATGGTGGAGGACCGTTACCTGGTTCCCAAGGGGACGGTCTTCACCGAGCGAATCCGGTTTGACAATCTGTCCCGTGCGGAGCTCGGCTCGCTGCTCGTGGCGCTGCAGCCGGGCGTGCTGCTCCCTCGCTGCGAGGACATACGGAGCGCGGACTACGCCCTTCACCTGGGCGGCGGCAAACCTCTCGGGCTCGGCAGCTGCACAGTCGCGGTCACCGAATTGGAGTGCTGGGATGCCCGCGACCGGTACGCCGGCGGGCAGGCCGTCCACCCTGACCCCTGGGCCTACACGGACTCGACTCTGCCGGACGTCGCGCGCCTCGCAGCGCCGGCCGCCCGGCGCCGATGGCCCGCGCTCAGTCGGGTGCTGCGCATCGACGGCGTCGATCCCGAGCTGTTGTGGTATCCGCTGGGCGGGTCGAGCCCGCAACTACGAGACCGCTCGTTCAACTTCTTCTCCCGCACCAACGGGCGGTTCCTCAAGAATGGCAGAGAGCCGATCAAACCGCTGCCCGACCCTGCGGATCCGGACAACGACCAAACCCTGGAGGCGCAGTAGGGATGCCCACCTACCTCGACGTCGCGGCAGTGCGGATCCAGCATTACATCGCCCGTACCCCGGCACTGCGCTTGCGGCGAGGGGCGTCCTGGCTCCTGAGCACCGCTACTTCTTCCGATTCCGTACTGGAATATTTCACCGGGACAGGGTTGGGCATCGCCCGCAACCGGGACGCCGGCGACGCTGACGGCATCATCGCATTGACGGTGGATCGGCACGCCGAACGTCAGGCTGCGGAGCACGTCATGTTGTACCTGCGCGAACTGCTGCCTGCGGTGGAGCTTCAGGCCGTCTGGGCGACCGCGGACAGCTATCTGGATGCGTACCCTGCACTGGCTGCACAACGTTCCTGCCCCTTGGTCTCGATGCCTCCGCAAGCCGACTTCTCACTCGGTACGACTTGTGAAGAATGCCGGGTCGATCTGCGCATCGCTGGCGGAGCGATGTGCGAGGACTGCCTCGCCAGGGACCGAGGCGCCGGCCGCCGCGACTTCGGTGTCGACAAGGCACAGGATGGTTCGGAGGACGCGTCGGCCATCGAGCGGGCCGTGTTGGACAGCGTCAACAAGCGTCGGTCCGTCCATCTCCGTCCGGTCCGTCACTTCGAGGAACTGGCCCGGCTGGGCTCCGTACAGGGCAACCGAAACCATGTCGCGACGGTGGCGTTGGACGGAAACGGCATGGGAGCCTTCTTCACGGCGCTGGCGCACACGGGGAACGCTGAGCTCAATAGGTACATTTCCCCGGCAATCTCCGCCGCAACTCGTGAGGCCCTGACCGCCGCTACCGCCGGGGCCATCCGGCCCAACGACCGTACGCTCCCCGTGATCGCCCATGTTTCCGGAGGTGACGACGTGGTGGTCTCGGTAGTCGCTGACCGCGCATGGACGTTCGTGGATGGCTTCCAGCGAGCGTTTACCAACGAACTGAAGAAGGTCCAGCTGCCCACCGACGTTCGGGTTGAGATGCCGTCGATGTCGGCCGGGGTGGTCTTCGCGCACCAAAAATTCCCCTACGCCCGAGCGGTGCGGCTGGCCGACGACATGCTCAGGAAGGCCAAGCACGACACCCAGGGCGCCCAGGCCGCCGTCTGCTGGCTCGACGTGACGGAGGACGGCGAGCAGGCCCCAACCTGGCGGCGGGCATTCACGCGCGACGAGCTAGACGGGCATGCGGACGCAGTCAAGGCCATCGCCGATCTCGGGAACACCGGACGCCAGACCCTGCAGCGGCTCCTGAGCACCGGACCCGAGGAAGAGATCATCGCGGCCGTTGTTAGCTGGGCCCGACGCAACGGGCACACCGAGATCCGGCGGTTGTCCGGGCACCTCGACATCGACGATATGCGCGGCCTGGCCGCCTACACCCGCTGGTGGCGCCCGTGAAATTCGAGATCCGATTCCACGGCCCGTTCCGGGTCGCTACCGGAGCGGCAGCCGATGGCCTGAACGCCACCTACGACGAGCACAATCCGCTCCCGGCCTCCAGTCTCAAGGGACTGATGCGTGCACACGCCGTGACGCCGCTGAAGGTTACGGGAGCGCTGGTGGACGAGGTCTTCGGAGGGCGTCGGTGCCGGTCCCCGTGGTCATGGACTGACGCAGACATCACCGATGGCGCCGGGCGCGTTCGCACCCAGTCCAGGCTTGACCCCGTCACCCACACCGTGGCGAAGGGAGCAATGTTCACCTCCGGAGAGTTGTGGCCGTCCGCAGCGAACTTCGCGATCATCCAGCGCGACACGATCGACCCCACGCGGATCGATCTCCACCGGGCCGTGCTCATGTCGGCAGCACGAGCGATCACCGCGCTGGGGTCGGACCGGCGGCGCGGGCTCGGATGGATCAGCGTCATCCCCGACAGCCCCTGGGACGACCATCTACACGCACTGCTGACCTCGCACCGGAGCAGCGATGAGTGACAGACCCGCACACGCAGTCCACGCCACGGCCCACCAAGGGCTGGCCATCGGCGGCCCCGCCGAGGTCGGTTTCGACAAGCGGAGTCTGCCTTACGTGCCCGGCAGCACCCTGCGCGGCGCGCTGGCATCGGTCTGGATCCGTGAGCACGGGAAGCCCACCGCCGACAACCCCCGGCGCGAGGAGTTCATCGAGATCTTCGAGCGGTCGGTCCAGTTCGGGCCGCTGCTGCAGGAGGGCACCGAACTGGTGCCGCTATCGGCGGCTTTCTGCAAGTACCCACGGACCGCCGAATGCGGGGATTGGAGCATTGACGCGGCTGTGGATCCCGACACCCACCTATGCCGGCACTGCCATCAGGGAGTGGAGACCGGAAAGGGGCAGCTTCAGGGAGTGCGGGTCCGGCGAACTCTGCGCGCCAAGCTCGACGAGCACGGTGTCCCGATGGACGGACACCTGTTCGCCCGGCACGAACTCGAGCGCGGCCTGACCTACCGGGGACGGCTGGTCGGCCAGCATCCTTGGTTGACACAGGAACGCACAATCTGGCTCGGAGGCAAGACGTCCACCAACGGAAGGACCACCGTCCGCGTCGACCCTGTTTCCTCCTCCGTGCCAGTGCCCGCATCCCGCCGTCCGGACGGTGCGCTGGTCATCCGCTTCACCGGACCAGCCGTGGTCGTCGATGATGCTGGACGGCCGTCCCTCGACCCCGCCGACGAGATCGTCCGAACGCTCGGGCTCGGCCGGGACGCCGTCGAGGACAGCGATGCCTGGATTCGGCCCGACCGTGTCGGAGGCTGGCACCTCGCATCCGGGCTGCCCAAGCCGGCTGAGATCACCATCGCCCAAGGCTCGGTCATCGTCTTGCACCTGCGGGAGCAGCCAGATCCGGCAAAGCTGCGCAACCTGGCGGTCGAGGGGGTTGGCCTGCGCCGGATCGAAGGGTTCGGCACGGTCGAGGTCAACCCACCACCTTGGCGGAAGGCACAGGCGGCGCCCGCACCGGCCGTCACACGTCGCCAGTCTGTGCTGGATCCGCTCCGCGAACGCGACCTTCTTAATAGTGAGGAAACCGTCCGCTGGCTACTGAACCGGGCTCGCCGAGTAGTCATCGAGCGCGCTCGCAACCCGAAATACTCCCTCGAAGAGCTTTTCCGGGAGAGGATCCCGCTTCTGTTCGACGACGCGCAGGCTGCCGCCGTATGGGACCTGTTCACCTCAGACCGGTTGGCCACCGCCACGCCGATGCTGGAGCGCGAGTTGGACCTGCTCGCCGCAAACCGGGAGGACCTCGTATGATCATCACCGTTATCCTGGGGGTCATCGAGGCCGATGCGGGCTGGTCCGTCGGCGCACCCGAGACCGGGCTGGCGGCCGTCGACCGCGACCTGCTCGTCGACCGTGACGGCCACCCTTGGGTTCCGCCCTCGGCCCTGGCGGGTTCGCTGCGTGCCCACTTGGCCGAGCACGCCGCCGACGAGGACCTGATGGGAAGCCGACCGCCCGACCCTTCCGGCGACGAACTGCCCGAACGATCCGGAGAGATCTCCGAACACCCTGGCGGCAAGCGACTCAAACCGTCTCGGCTGTGGCTGCTCGGGACCCGGATCCGTGATCGTGGTCGTGACGCCGCACCCAGCACCGAGGTCGTCGCCGCCACCGCCATCGATCCCCGCCGCCGCGCGGCGCTGCCGACATCGCTGCGGCACACCCGCCAGGTCGGACGCGACTCCCGGATTGAGTTGTACCTGCAGCATGACGGTCCCCTGGCGGATACCGACCTGCAACTACTCGCGACATGGCGGCCCTCCATTGGACGCGATCGCACCCGCGGCGGCGGATCCGCCCGCCTCACCCGCCTGGCTCACCGCGCCTACGATCTGGATGACGCCGGCCAGCTCTTGGCCTGGCTGCGGAGCACTGGAGTCGACCGCTTCACCGGTTTGACCGACATCACGATCCCTGAACCACCTGACACCATGGTCCTGTCGGCGGACTTTGAGATCGTAGACCCCTTGCACCTTGGCACCGGCAGTGATCGGACCAAGGCCGAGAACGGAAGGAAGAGCACGCAAGCGATCAGCCGCACCCGAGGGGGCCGGCCGCTGATCCCCGGCAGCACCTGGAAGGGACTGTTCCGGGCCAGGACCGGATACATCTTGCGCAGCCGCTTTGGTGATGCCGCCGCCTGCACCCAGCAGACTGGCTGTGGCCAGTGCCGACTGTGCGATCTGTTCGGCTCCGCCGGGCGCCGCGGACGCCTGGCCTTTCGCGACAGCGCGCTCAGCAAGGCCCACACCACCAGCCGCACCCAGGCCGCGATCGATCGGGTCACCGGGGGTGCCCGCGACAAGCTGCTGTTCACCCGACAGATCGTCGCAGCCGGCCGGCTCACCCTCCTGATCCAGGCGCTCGAACCGGTCGCGTCTTGGGAACGCAACCTTCTCCTACACGTCGTCCGCGACCTCCACGATGGATTGATCGGCATAGGCGGCGGCGCTCAGCGCGGTGACGGCACCATCCGGCTCTCCGATCAGAGCCTGCTGGCAGATCTCCAGCCCGTGACCGAGGAGACTTCATCGTGACGGCCACCGACGCCTGGCTCGTCGCCCGAGGACGGCTTTCCTGGAAGCAGGCGTTGCCTCATCTGGCCGGCACCACGTGCCTGTGGGCCGACCTCGACGGCCTGCACTCCGGTCCTTCTTCCGCCCAGGTGCCCATCGCCACGCACCTATGGGCCTGGGGGGATGACGGTCGGCTGCTCCGGGCACGAATCGACGGCCCTGACTGCGTCCTCGCGGAACTCCACCTCGATCCCACCACGATGGGCGAGCCCGTCCGATTCACCGTCCGGCAGGTCCCAACTTGGCCACTGGACGAGGGTCGGGTATCGGTCACCGACCAGTGGCGCGCACGCACGGCAACCCTCTACGAAGTCCTCGGGCTGATGCCCCTGACCTTCGCCCGCCTCGCTCCCGTTTCCGGCTGAGCAGACCACACGACCGAGACGGACGATGGCGATGGCACAACAGGACAGGCCAGAACAACCACGGCTCACAGTGATCGACTCGCTCGCCGCCTCCCCAGAGCCGAAAGGTTTCTGGCGTACCTTCGTAGACGGCAGCGCCGAGATCGCCATCGGTGCCGGCGTGGGGACCGGTTTCGGGATCGAAGCGGCCAAGTCGGTCATGACCGGGGACACCACCGGACGTTGGTGGTTCTTCGCCGCTTCCCTGGCCGGGATCGCGCTCACCGTGTCTGGGTTCTGGTTGCGCGAACGGTTGCGGAAACTAGAGCTCAAGAGGCGGCAAGTCCGGATCGGCATCGTGGTGACGGCCGCCGACCCCTCCGGCAGCCTCGCATACGCGCAGCGCGTGGACGCCCAGGCTGAAAGGTACAGCCGTGCCCGTTGCGCAGTGACGATCAAGTCGGATGTCCGGCTCCCCCCGGACGGCACCGCATCACGAGAACTCATTGACGCCCTCGGTGACAGGACGATCGAGGCGATGGCCATAGCCGAACAACTCTTGCCCGATGCTGTCGGCGTCGACCTGATCCCTACGATGCGGCTCCACGTCGCCTTCTGGTACGGCGCGCGCCTCGGCCATACCCACGCACGCGGCGTCATGGTGCACGAACTACTCCAGGGCAACGGAAATCCATCACACTTCCCCGCCGTCCCACTAAAAGTCGAGGAAACGTTGGGCGGGCCGCTCGACGTCCATGCCCTGGAGACGATTGACGGCGGCGACCCGACCGTGACCGCGTTGGCCGTCGACCTGCAGGCATGGGGTGAGACCTTCATCGCGCCCGTGCGAAAGACCTGCAAAGAGAAGGGCATCGGCAACCTGCTGCACCTCAGCAGCCCAATAAATGAAATGCCATCCGAGAGTCTCGCTTCAGCGGTCGGGCAAATATGCCGGGTGTGGTCTCAGGCAAACTTGTCCAAGAGCGCTCGGACCGGGCGGCATGCGGTCTTCCTCAGCGGCCCAGTCGCCATCGCCGTGGCCCTAGGCGCTCGCCTCGCTTCCAATGATCACGGCCGCTGGACCGCCTACACCTACAACCGCGAGACCAGTGACTACGTACATTTCCCCCCTATTCCGTCAACCTAACCTCACTGCCGCAAGGCGGGGATGTGGCCCTAGCTAATGACCGACCTCATCCAACCCGTGAGCACGGGACCACCGATATTCCAACGGCCTCATCGCTAGGAAGGTCAACACCGACGGGCGATCGTCCCCTTTTCCGCAGCGCCGCCCCAAAGCCGAGTGCAAGCGCCCGTCTACGTCTTAGTACGTGTTTGAGAAGAGTCTCGTTATTGGTATTCGAGGGGGCGGCGGGCTTGGCGGGCGGCGGGGTGTCGGTGACGGTGAAGCGCTTGCGTCCGGCCACCTTCTTGTCCCGTTCATACCCGCGCGTTCCCCCGGCCGACGGTACCGGCCGCCCTCGGCCTGGCGGACCCGCTGCCGCAGCACGTCCAGCATCCGCAGCATGACCCGCTGCTTCTTCCAGGGCGAGAAGTCGGCGGGCAGTGACCGCTAGGCGCAGCCGGTGCGCACCATCTACAACGCCGCGTCCACGATCTCGCGCCGCGAATGCTGCCTCCGGCCGGCACTGCCGGCCGGAGGCAGCAGCGGCTCCACCAGCGCCCACTCATTGGGGCCCAGGTCCGAGGGGTAAGAAGACGTCCGAGCAATCGCCACACCTGTACGAAGGGGCACACGACATCACGCAGACACACCCAACCGAGATCAACTTCTCAAACACACACTCAGGGCTAGGCAAGCGAAAGACCATCACCAAGTATCGGTGACCGTTAACTCTCGTCGCGTTCCATGCCCGCACCGTACGGGAGAGCCGCTAGCCGCAACGCCGCCGACCACGCGTTCAGGCGGCCCAACGCTTCAGCGCGCTTTTGGCGTGCGGTCGGTGTCCCCTCACCGTTGCCCCAATTCTCCCATTCCGCGCGGGCGTCCTCGTACTCCCTAACGATCTGCCTCTTGGCCTCAACCTCTGCCAAAGCTCGCGCCGGGTCATGCCAGGCGATGAAGGTAGCGACCGCAGGATCATCGGAGCCAGCGTGCGCCGGAATGTCAGCGACGACATGAGCGGAACCTGCGACCCGAGCCCTGTAGCTGCCGCCGCCACGGACAGCGCTACCCGACCATTCCGCGCCTCGCGCGTCGGCCGCTACGCGCGCAATCCGCTCGACCTCATCAAGGCGAGCGGACAGGAACTTGACGATGTCGTCCGAGAGTTGTCCCACGCGTTCATTGTCCCAGAACGAGGCGGCTTGCACATGTTGATCGATACCGCAGCGTACGCTCCTTTCTCGCCCAACGTTACGCGCGAAACGTACACCTCGTACGGCAGGGGCGGGTCACCCACCCGATACGCCCCCCGCAGGCTTGTCGGGGTTGAACTTGAACGTCGGGTCGAAGCCGGCACCGCCTGCTCACGGTCTGCGGCAGCGAGCCGCTCGCCCAGCTTCACCCACCCGTGGATCGCATGCGGGGCACCGACGTTCACCCGGTTGAGGAGGAAGTCAACATGGTGTTCTTGTTCTCCCCGCGCGAGCCGGGTGGTCCGCGGGCGGGGTCGCTGCCGTCCGGGCCGATGCTGCTCTCCCCGCGCAAGCGGGAGTGGTCCCCGGGGACGGCCGTGGCCGCCTTGCTGGTTGTGTTCTCCCCGACGCGAGCAGGGGGTGTCGTCACGGGGACATGACGAATAGCATGTTGCATCACGGACTCCATCGACGCACGGGACGAGCATCCACGCGCCCCATCAAGGTCGGGCACCGATCTTGATGGCAGTCGGACCGAGGGAGCAATGGGGAGCCAATCGGGGAGCCGCCCTGGTCAGACTCCCCCGGACCTGCCGCGAGTCCCCTGGATGTTTTCGCAGGTGAGAGGCTCCCCGATCGACTCCCATCGACCTTGATCGACTGATCTTCTCTGCCTGGGGGTCAAGGGGTCGTGGGTTCAAATCCCGCCGTCCCGACAGAGTTTATGCAGGTCAGAGGGCTGAGCTGGAGTCGCTCCGTGGCTTCCCCCACGGCGGTGGGGAGCCACAGGGGGAGCCAACGCCCGCAGACTCGGGCCCAGAAAGCGGCTTTCGTCTCAGTGGATAGATCACGTTAGCCGGAAATGCGTGTCAAGCACATGACACCGGTCAAGAGGTCCTCCCCTTCCGCGGTCAAGCTTCGATCTCTCGTAGTTGACCCGGTAGGCTATTCGTTGGGGCCCTCAAGGGCCTGGACGAGGTTCCAGGTTGAAGGCGCTCGGGACTTGCCGACGGCGAGTCGTTCAGGAGCGTGCTCGGCGTAGGTCTGTTCGCCGCCGGATTGGACTGAGCGTGGCTGGGGGCGAAGGCTTGGGAATGCGAAGTCGGCGATTCGGGCGCCCTTTAGTTAGCATCCGCCGCTCGGACTTCAGTTCGTTTCTCAAACGGTCGAGATGAACGAGGACCTCACCATGGAGCGGCCAATCGGCGCTGTCGGCCCACAACAACTCGCCCAGTTTCACGCGCTCTTCGTGCGCGGCGGCCAGGTGATAGGCGAGTGGGTCCTCGAGGTCGGTCGTTCCTGTGGCGAACTGCTGGCGGCGCATTCGCCCGTAGGTGCCCAGCGCCGATGCCAGATGTCCTAGCGCTGTGGCCAGCCGGCTGCGTGCGTCGCTCTGGGACAGAGGGTCCTCTCGCTCTGACCCAACTTCGTTGGCGTGGTCGGCGAGACAGCGCGCCAGGCCACGGATGGTGATCCCGCAGTGCTCCAAAGCGGCCAGGGTCTCCCGTAGCGCCACCATTGCCCGCAACATTCCGACACCCTGCGGATTGAGTCGGATGCTCTCCTCGGCTTGTGCGAGTTCGCCGTCCACGCGTTGGACATCCCGGCTGAGGGAGCGGGCCTGGGCGAGCAACTCGCCGTACGTGCGTGGCTCGGGGCGCTTTTCCACCGCTTCGGCGATGGCATGGAGGTGGCGGGCCATGATGTCGCTCAGACCCTCTAAAGCCTCCTCTGCTGCTTGGATCCTGACCGGTGAGGTCAGGAATCCGGCGATCAGGCCGGTGAGAGCGCCAACGAGGGTCTCCACGATCCGCCCCGTGGCCGCAGCACCGGCTCCGAGCGACAGGATGAGCATGGCGCTGATCGGCACCTCGAGGACATAGTTGCCGAGCCGCATCAAGACTCCGCATATCAGCGCGGCGGTGATGGTCAGGCCCAGGCTCCACCAACTGAATCCCACCAGGCTCGACAGGAGTGCCGCGACTATCACGCCGACCACGACGCTGACGACGCGCTGCCAGACATGGCGGATGGTCTGGAACAGTGTGATCTGGAGGACGAGGATTGCGGTCAGGGGGGCGAGTACGGGCCTTGGGCTGGTGTCGGGCAACCACGACGCGAACTCGAACGAGAGAACCGCTGTCACGGCGAGGCGAGCGATCTCGAAGGCCGTAGGCTGCGTTTTCAGCCGCCTCAGGCCCACTCGCGCCGGCGTGACGGCGCCGTGCGCCACAGCACGTATTCGCTGGTCACTGCTCATCTCACGCCCCACAGCCGTTTATCGGTTCAGGCGCACGAATGCCAGGCGGACGGCCATCGCCCCCTCCCCCACCGCCGAAGCGACACGCTTGATCGAACCGCTTCGCACGTCACCGACGGCCAACACGCCGGGCAGGCTGGTCTCCAACGGCAGGGCTTGAGGGCCGCCGGTGCGCACGTATCCTTTGTCGTCGAGTTCGACCGTGTCCGCCAACCAGTCGACACAGGGGACGGCTCCAATGAAGACGAACAACGCGCGAACCTCGAATCGGCGGGCTTCGCTGGTCTGGTTGTTCACCGCGACAGCCTCCTCCAGAAAATCGTGTCCGTGCACTTCACGGATCTCCGTGTGGAGGAACACCTCTATTTCGGGACAGTGCTCGATCCGATCGACGAGGTAGCGCGACATGTTCTCGCCGAGCTCCGCACCCCGGACGAAGAGCAAGACGCGTGGGGCGTGCCGAGCCAGGAACACGGCCGCCTGACCCGCCGAGTTGCCGCCGCCGACGATGGCCACCGGCATGTGCCGACATTGCAGCGCCTCAACCTGGGTCGCCGCGTAGTACACCCCGGCGCCGTCAAAGTCTTCCAGGTGCGGGACGTCCAACCGGCGATAGCGGGCGCCGGTCGCGATGACGACCGTGCGGCCGGAGAGTTCACCGCCTCCGCCGAGGTCGACGGTGTACCGGTCGCTGCGTGCCCGTAGTCCCGTGGCGGCGCCGGGGACCTGAAGCTTCGCCCCGAATTTCCCGGCCTGGATGACCGCCCGGTCGGTCAAGTCCGCGCCCGAGATGCCGCCGGGGAAACCGAGGTAATTCTCGATCTTGGATGACGTCCCCGCCTGGCCTCCGGTGGCGATGGCATCGACGACCATCGTGTCCAGGCCCTCTGAGGAGCCGTACACGGCCGCGGCCAACCCGGCCGGACCCGCGCCGATGATGAGAAGATCGTGTGCCGAGGAGGCCGGTGCCGGTGGCGGCAGCCCGAGAAGCCGGGGGAGTTCGTCGTCCCCCGGATTGCGCAGCACCCGTTCTCCGTCCAGGATCACGACGGGTGTCTCCGATACCGGGATGTTGAGCCCTCTGAGCAGCGTTTCGGCGTCCTCGTCGTCCTCGACGTCTATCCATCGATGCGGCAGTCGGTTGCGGACGGCGAAATCGCGCAGTCGGCGGCAGCGTGCAGAGAACCGCGAGCCGATGATCCGCAGCCCGGCGCCCTGCGCGATGAGCAGCGAACGGCGGATGAGGAACGCGCGCAGGACGAGATCGCCGAACCAGGGTTCCTGGCCGGCCAGCTCCCGCAGCCGCCGGGGCGGCACCGCGATCACCTTGCCCGGCTCGGCGACGCGGGCTGTGAGGAACGTGGGCTGACCCGTCAGCAGGCCCAGTTCGCCGAGGAACCGTCCCGGACCGTGCACGCTGATGACTTCGCCCTTGTCCAACATCTCCACCGTCCCGGCCAGGACCAGGAAGAAGCCGTAGTCCCGGTCCCCTTCCGAGAAGAGGACCTCGCCGCGGCGGGTCGGGCGTTGTTTGCCGTATGCCGCGACAAGCCCCATCTGCTCGCGGTCGAGCCGGGGGTAGGCGCCGTTCAGATCAGGTGTCTCTTCCAAGGGTTCCCTCCACCCACGTTCGGAGCGGCCCAGCGGGCACGGCGCCGGCTCTTTGGTCGATCACCTTCCCGTCACGCATCAGCAGCAGCGTGGGAACGGCACGAACGGCGAAGCGCTCCTGTATCTTCGGCGCCCGGTCGATGTCGATCTTCACGAGCTTCAGCCGCCCGGCCAGTTCGTGGGCGAGGTGCTCCAGTACCGGGCTGACCGTCCGGCACGGCGCGCACCAGGTCGCCCACAGGTCGACGATGACCGGCACCGAGGAGCGCTCGGCGACCTCGGCGAAGTCTTCGTCCCCGGCCTCTGCGATCCATGGGAGCGGCCGGTGACAGTTCCCGCAGACCGGACCGCCGTCAGCGGCCGCCGGCACACGGTTCTTCTTTCCGCAGTGCTCACAACGGACGATCACCGGCTCCTCCAGCGGATGTGGTCGAGCGCCCTTCGAAGGTCAGTCCTTGACCTCGACGTGGCGGTCCTTCTCGGTCGTGGACTTGGGGACCGTCACGGTCAGCACGCCGTCGGCGAGGTTCGCGTCGACCCGTTCGGCGTCGATGTCCCCGGGCAGGAACACCCGGTACTCGAACCGGCCGGTGCGCCGTTGCTTGCGATGCCGCAGTCCGCGGCTCTCCCGCTCCTTGACCTCCCCCGTGATGGTCAGTTCCCGGTCGTGCAGCGACACGTCGACCTCGTTCTTCTTCAGGCCGGGTAGTTCGGCCTCGATCACGTAGGCGGTGTCGGTCTCACCGACGTCCGCCGCGGGCACCCAGGGCATCTCCGTGGGGGCGCCGGCGAAGGCCGCGTTGACCAACTGCTCCATCTGCTCGTAGAGCGCGTCGAACGCCCGCGGCCTCGGTGTGAGCATCGTGTCACCGGAGCGGCGGGTACTGGGCAGTGCCATGTTCTGACCCTCTCGTCTCGTCGGGACGTTCTCTAGACAGAGCGTTGCCCGTCCGTCCGGTCCGGCACATCCTCAGAGTTGACAGGTGTGGGGCAGAGCCCCCGATCAGCCGACTTCCCGGATGTCGGGGTCCTCTAGATCGAGCCATCGGTCTACGGCCCGCAGGCCCTCGGCGCTGATCTTGCCCGTGGAGTAGAGCCAGCGCAGTTTCTCTCGCTGCGTCCGCACCAGGTCGCGGCGGAGGCCGAGGGAGTCGGTCACCTCCTCGTCGAGGTGCCCACCGAACTCAGTGCGAATCTGGTCCAGGAGGTCCTCATACAGCTGGCGGAAGGTCCTGCTGGTGCGATCATCGACCTCGCCGTTCTCGATGAGTTCGTCGAGCCGGGCCAGGGCCGCTTCCACCACGGCCTTCTTCGCCTCCCGGTACTCGATCCGGACGCGGTCGGACTCAGCCAGGCCCAGTCGCCTCAGCAGCCCGGGCATCGTGGTCGCACACCCGATCAGGGTGATGAACACAACGGCGCCGGTCACAAAGAGCCGCTCGCCGCGCCGTTCCGGCGGCAGGCCCGGTGCGGAAACCGGCAGGGACAGCACGATCGCCAGTGAGATCGCGCCTCGCATGCCGCTCCAGCCGATGGCGAGCCGGCCGCGCCAGGGGAGATGATCGAAGGCGATGTGCCGGCCGGGCAGATACCGGGAGAGGGGGAAGACGAACTGCGTCCAGGCCAGCCGCAGGGCCACGATGACAGCCGTGACCGCGGCCGCGCCGAGAACTGCCGACGGCCATGCCGCGCCGGTCAACTCGCGCACGATGACGCGTATCTCAAGGCCGAGCAAAACGAACAGTGCCGACTCCAGGATGAAGATCAGCACCTGCCAGAACAGATGACCCGGCAGCCGGGACGCCGGTTGGAGCACGCCCTCTCCGCGAGTGCCGAGGTAGAAGCCCGCGCAGACGGTGGCGAGTACCCCGGAGAAGCCGAGCTCGTCGGCCGGGACGAACGCGAGGTACGGCGTCAGCAGGGACACGACGACCTGGCTGCCGGGATCGCGGATCCGGCGACGCAGGCGGGACGCGATGAACCCCACTGCCAGGCCGTACGCCGCACCGCCGGCGACTACTCCGGCCAGCCGCGCTAGGGCGTGACCGACGCTGAAGGGCGTTGTCAGCGCCTCGACGGCCAGCACGAAAGCGGTGAGCGCGACGGCGTCATTGATGAGGTTCTCCCCTTCGATGATGGTCACGATCCGGACCGGCGCATTCAGCCGCTTCATGATGGAGATTGCGGCGACGGGGTCGGTGGGGGCGACGGCGGCACCGAGGGCCGTCGCCGCCGCCCAGCCCAGGTCGGGCAGAACCCACCGCAGGACCGCGGCGACGGCGAAGGTGGTCACCGCTGTCAGGCCGATCGCGAGCGCCGTGATCGGCACTGCGTCCGCCTTCGCCTCGCGCGGGGCGCTGAAGAACGCCGCGTAGTAGACCAGCGGGGGCAGGAAGCCGAGCAGCACCAGCTCGGGCGGCAGTTCGATCTCGGGCATGCCTGGCAGGAACGCGATCGCCGCGCCGAGCACGACGAGCAGGATCGCTTCGGGCATCCCTATACGCGCCGACAAGGCCCGGGAGAGCAGGACCGCGGCCGCAGTGGCCAGGACGACGATGAACACGGACTCCGGGGCCATGATCGCGGCCTTCCCCTCTCAGGGCACGGCCAGCCGAACACGCAGGTAGGGAAATGTCCAAGAGGGACTGATCTGCGGACGATCACTGCCGTCAACGCTCAGCGGCAGCTGCTACCCGGCCGGAAGGTGCAAGGCACCCGGCGGCACGCGAAGTGTGTAGGCGGCAGCGCCCGATAACGCTGGTCAACGCCGCATCCGCCTTGGGGGAAGTCCGTACCGCTGAGCTGGAAGACCAACTTGAGGGGCGAGGGCGGCATGCGGGCGCGCGCGACGTGGGAGCGGCTGATTCCCACCGTCCTGCACGACATGTGTGGCACTACGTCGCGGAGGAGTGGAAGGACTTCAAGTCCAGCATTTCCCGGGACCTGCGTCCGCTCATTCCGGTCCAGGGCGTCTGTGGGCGGGGGGCTACTCGGCCTCCGGGCCGTCGGAGCTCTTCTTGGTATGCGCGCCTGGAGGGTCGTCGGAGTGTTCGAGGACCTGCCGCGCGAGTTCGACGCGCGAGCGGATGTTGAGTTTGCGGAAGACCTGCCGCAGGTGGAACGCGACGGTGTGGACGCTGACAAACAGCTGATCGGCGATGCGCTGGTTGGTGAGCCCTTGGGAGACGAGCCCGGAGATCCGCTGCTCGGTCCCGGTGAGGCTGGCCCAGCCGGTCACGGGCCGGTCGCGGCGTTCCCAGTGCCTGCGGTGTTCCCCCATCCGCCGCAGGCGCCCACGGATCCGGGCCGCGTCCCGCTCGGCGCCGGTCGCCGCGTAGCGGGAGAGAGCCTCGTCGAACCACTGGATCGTACGACCGCGCGCGCCGCCCAGTCCGCTCAGCAGCATGCCGAGGTCCTCGTATGCGGAGGCGGACGACCAGTGGTCGGCGTGCTCCGCCCCGGCGCGTCGCAGGAGGTCCGGATCGCCGTGCAGCAGCCCGCGGGCGTGCTCGGCAGCGGCGGACAGACTGGGCAGCCCCGGGTTCATGTCGGCGAGCCGGTCGGCCGCGGCAACGGCCTTCTCGGCCTGTACGGGCTCGCCCACCGCGACTGCCGTCCGGACCAGCCAGGCCGCCGCGGTCGGATCGCAGATCAGCACCCGATTGTGCTTCGCCAGGCCGTCGAGGAGTCGGCTCACTCCGGGCAGGGCGGCTCGCGGCCCGTCACACGCCTCGGTCACCTGCGCCCGGATCAACTCGCTTCGGGTCAGATCGAAGGGAGGGGATGCCGGGCCGCCCGCGTCCTTGCCTCCGAGGCTGTGCTCAGTAGCCGTCTCGAGATCGCCGGAGCGCAGCGCCGCGATGGACAGCGTCGACCTGGCGCAGGCGCCCAGCAGGCGCGCCCCGGCCTCGTCGGCGGCTTCCAGAGCCGCCCTCGCCCCGCGGATCGCCTCCTCCGGGCGCCCCTCAGCGAGGTCGATGCGAGATCGCACGATCGCCGATCCGGCCGCCCAGCCGTCCCGTCCGATCCCCTCGGCTCCGCCGGTCCGCAGCACCATCGTCCGCCGCGCCTCGTCCATGAGCCTGACGTCCACCAGGAACGAGGCCAGTATCAGACCTGGGTGAAGCCGGCACTCATGCACGCCGTCATTGGACACCTGCCGCACACCGGTTCGCGTGAGGTCGAGCGCGCCGATCAGGTCGCCCTTGTCCCAGTCGTCCAAGGCGAGGACGATGAGCGCCCCGGTCACCAGGCCACGGCCAGGCACGTCGGCCGCCTTGATGATCTCTCTGGCCCGTTCCAGCGCGCTTCCGCCCTCCTGCAGCCCGGCCTCGGCCTGCAGGAGGGCGAGTTCGGCGCGGTCGCGCACCTCGTCGGTCAGATCAGGCATGTCCAGCACGGCCTTGGCCGTGTCCGACGCCCTGGCGGCCTGGCCCATCGGCACCAGGACGAAGGACAGCGCGGTCAGCAGTTCGGCGGTCGACGGGCCGGAGGCGCATCGGTCGAGCGCGGCCTCCGCGAACTCCGCGGCCCCCATCAAGTCACCGGCGGTGATCAGCGTCCGCATCGCCGTCATCGTGCGCGCGAACCACAGCGGATCGGCGGGCTCGGTGAGGTCGAGCGCCCGTTGGGTCAACTCGGCGGCGACCGCCGGGTCGGTGTCGAGCATCTGCGCGCTCGCCCGGTCCAGGCTCTGGAGGGCCTCCGGGACGCCTGAGACCGCCCCCGCCATGAGGTGGGCCGCCGCGGCCTTCACCCTGCCACCGTGCTCCAGCAGGGTCCTGCCGATCTGCACATGCAGAGCCTGCCGGACAGGACCGGGAATACCCGTGATCACCGATTCGCGCACCAAGTCGTGCCGGAACACCAGAGCCTCTTCATGCGCTGCCAGCAACTCGGTCGCCAGTATCGCCTCCAGTGACGGCAGTAGTTCGGAGGGGGTGATGCCGAGCAGGTCTGCGGCGACCAGGGGGTGGAACGCGGGCCCCAGCATCGCAGCCACCTCGAGAAGCCGCCGGGCCGCCGGATCCAGATCTTCCAGGCGGTCCTGGACGACGAGACGGGCCCGCTCCGGCAACCGCGAGGCGATGAGGTGAGCGTGGCCCCGGGCGGTCACCACACAGCCCTCGTCGAGCAGTCCGTTCATCAGCTCGAGAAGCAGCAGCGGATTGCCGCCCGCCTTGTCCGCGAGCACGCGCAGGTCGACGTCAGGGCACGCACCCAGAGTGGCGGTGACCAGCTCGAAGACGGCCTCTTCCGGCAGAGGACGGAGCTGGAACAGGACGGCGCCGCGCGCCTTCAATCGGGAGAACAGCCGATCGGGCTCGGCGCCACCGGAACCGGTGCGGCGAGCGAGTATCCACCACACGGGAGACGATGCGAGTCGGATCGGCAGCGTCCGCAGCGCGAGGAGCGTCTCAGGATCGGCCCATTCGAGATCGTCCAGCACGACCAGCAGTGAGGTGGAGCGGGCTCGCCGTTCCAGCGCGACCCGCAGCCGCTCAGCTGAACGGTCCTGCCCGCCGACCGACGGCGGGCCAGGCTCGTCGAGTGCCGACAGCAACAACTCCAGGTCCGCGGGCCGGCGCAGTTCGGGGGCAGTATCCGGGTCCACCACCGAGAAACCCTCGTCGGCGGCGATCCGCGCGGCCTCCTCGAGCAGGCGGGTCCGCCCGATGCCCGGCTCCCCCTCGACGAGCATGACCCTCGGACCGTCGACGCGCGTCAGCAACTCGTCGATGCTCGCTCGTTCTCGTTGGCGACCGAACGTCGCGCCCCGCGTCGGCGGCCTGCCCTCCATGCAGGCAACGTGCCCGTGATTGCGGGGAATACGCGACCGTCAACGTACGACTGTCTCATTTGTAGGCAAATTACATAAAACTTACATAAAGACATAACCACGCGCAGGTCACATCTATCGCAAGCCGGTCAAAGTCCCGCTCACAAGAGCAGGTCAAACAAGCTCTGGACACGCTCCCACTGCGTGGTCTGCGGGTTGCGCCGGTCCGGGAACACGATCCGGAAGGCCTGCGACAGCGCGTAGGAAAGACCGCCCGCGATTTCGGGAAGCTTCTCATCGGTGACATCGCGGACCGCGATGTCCAGCGGCGGCCGCCTCGCCAGCAGCTCCAGGATCGGCTCGACCTCGATCTCCTCGTCCAACCGGCGGAACCGGTGGATGCACTCCTGCAGGCCCTTCGTGATCGGGAGGTCGAACGGCTCGATGATGTCGCGCCCGTTCGCCTTCGCCTTGGCCTGCCCGATGAGGAGCAGGTCGTACAGCTTGGTGTCAAGGAACTCGTGGTAGCGCCGCAGATCGTTCTTATCGACGTCCACCCCGGAGGCAGCTCTGAAGAAGCGCTCGAACCTGCTGATCCCCATCACGGCCATGGATCTACCTCCCTGTCATCTCCTGACGGAGGAGAAGAAGAACTTCTTGCAGCATCCCCGCCCCCGGGGACCGTCACATCGTCAGATCTTGTAGGGCTCTGCTCGCCCGCGAGCAGGCTGCCCGACCACGCCGGGCCGATGGTTCGACCTGCGCGCCGCCTGCACGACCGCCATCCCCCCACGACGAGTTCACCAACGCGCCCATGGTGGGCGCCGAGCTCAGACCTACACGGTCAGTGGATGTGCTGGGCCCCCTGATGCCGCAACGTGGGGATGAAGGCATCGCCGTCTCCGGTCAACCACGTACGCCATCTCGCTGGAGTGCGCGGTGAGGACCATCGGAGGGAACCTGATGGGTAGAGCAGTCGGCATAGACCTCGGCACCACCAACTCGGTCATCGCGGCGACGGAAGGCGGTGAACCTCGGGTCCTCCCCAACGCGGAAGGGGCGCGGACGACCCCGTCCGTGGTGGCCTTCACCGAACAGGGGGAGAGGCTGGTCGGGCAGTTGGCCCGGCGGCAGGCGATCATGAACCCGAAGGGCACCGTCACCTCGGCGAAGCGCTTCATCGGACGGCGCTACGACGAGATCGAGACCGAGAAGGACGCGGTCTCCTTCGACGTGGTCGAAGGGTCCGACGGGACGGCACGCTTCGAAGTGCGCGGCAAGCAGTACGCGCCGGAGGAGATCTCGGCGCTGGTGCTGCGCAAGCTGGCGGACGACGCCGGCAAGTCGCTTGGCGAGAAGGTCACCGAGGCGGTCATCACCGTGCCCGCCTACTTCAACGATGCCCAGCGGCAGGCGACGAGCGATGCAGGGAAGATCGCCGGGCTGGAAGTCCTGCGCATCATCAACGAGCCCACGGCGGCGGCACTGGCCTACGGCCTCGACAAGAAGGCCAACGAGACCGTACTGGTGTTCGACCTGGGCGGCGGTACGTTCGACGTCAGCCTGCTGAACATCGGCGACGACGTGGTGGAGGTCCGCGCCACCTCCGGTGACGGTCATCTCGGCGGCGACGACTTCGACCGCCGGATCGTCGACCACCTCGCCGATGAGTTCCAGCGGGAGAACGGGATCGACCTCCGAGCGGACCCCCAGGCCCTGCAGCGGCTGTTCGAGGCCGCCGAGAAGGCCAAGGTCGAACTGTCCACGGTGACCCAGACACAGATCAGCCTTCCGTTCATCACGGCCGACGCCAGCGGCCCGAAACACCTCAACACCTCGCTGATGCGCTCTGCGTTCGAGCAGATCACAGCGGACCTGATCGAGCGCTGTGTCGGCCCGGTGGAACGGGCGATGAGCGATGCCAAGGTCACCGCCGACGACATCGACGAGGTCATCATGGTCGGCGGGTCCACCCGGATCCCCGCCGTACAGAACCTCGTCCGCAGGCTGACCGGCGGCCAGGACCCCAACATGTCGGTCAACCCCGACGAGGTCGTGGCACTGGGCGCCGCGGTCCAGGCCGGCGTCCTCAAGGGCGAGGTCAAGGACGTCCTGCTGCTCGACGTCACGCCCCTGTCGCTCGGCGTGGAGACCATGGGCGGGGTGATGACCAAGATCATCGAGCGCAACACGACGATCCCCGCCCGCCGCACCGAGACCTTCAGCACCGCCGAGGACAACCAGAACGCGGTCGACATCGTGGTCCTGCAGGGTGAACGGGAGCGGGCCGCCGACAACCGGGTGCTCGGTCGCTTCCGGCTCGAGAACATCCGCCCCGCGCCGCGCGGCGAACCGCAGATCGAAGTGACGTTCGACATCGACGCCAACGGCATCCTCAACGTCTCCGCGCGCGACCAGGACACCGGGGCCGAGCAGCACATCACCATCAGCCAGAGCTCGAACCTCGACGAGAGCGAGGTCGAGCGCATGATCGCCGATGCGGAGCAGAACCGGCAGGAGGACGCCCGGCTGCGCGCGCAGGTCGATGCGCGCAACGAGCTGGACTCGGCCATCTACCAGGTCGAACACCGGCTTGGGGAACTCGGTGACACGGTGCCCGTGCATGAGAAGTCGCGGGCCGAGGGGCTGATCGAGGACGCCCGGCAGGCCATCAAGGAGGAGGCGCCGCTGGACCGGCTGCGCACGCTCACCTCCGAACTCCAGCAGATCCTGCACGGCTTGGGAACGACCACCGGAGCGGGCGCGGGCGAGCGTCCCGCTGGGGCCACAAAGGAAGGCTCGGATGACGATGTCATCGACGCCGAATTCACGACGGACTGAGCAGACCGGACAGTCGGCCGACCACGACCGGTCAATCGAGCGGCCAGACCGCGCCGGGCAGGGGCCCGAGCAGGAGAAGCCCGCCGAGCCGGCCGGCCGGGAGCCCGGCGAGGTCGAACGGCTCAGGGCGCGGGTCGAGGAACTCGAGGACCTGTGGCGGCGCGCGCTCGCCGACCTCGACAACCTCCGCAAGCGCATGGCACGCGAACTGGAGACGCAGCGCCGTGCCCAGCGGGCGGAGGTCACCGCGGCGTGGCTGCCGGTTCTCGACGACCTCGAACGCGCACTCCAGCACGCCGAGTCCGACCCGGCGAGCGTCGTCGAGGGCATTCGCAGCGTCCGGGACCAGGCCGTGGCGACTTTGCGCGACCTCGGTTACCCGCGTCGCGATGACCTGGGGGTCCCGTTCGATCCGGCCCGGCACTCAGCGGTCGCCGTGCGCACCGACCCCGGTGTTCCGCCCGGCACGGTGGTCGAGGTGCACCAGCCGGGCTACGGCGACGACGAGAACCAGTTGCGTCCGGCGCTGGTGTCGGTGTCGGCCAGGGCCGGTGACTGATGGCCGTCCAAGATCCGTACGAGGTGCTCGGGGTCTCTCGGGACGCCGACCAGGACGAGATCCAGCGGGTCTACCGCAAGCTCGCCCGGGCCCACCACCCCGACATCAACAAGGACCCCGGAGCCGAGGAGAGGTTCAAGGACGTCTCCGAGGCCTATGCCATCCTGTCCGACCCGGAGCAGCGCCGCCGCTATGACGCCTTCGGGCCCGACTTCCGGCGGGTTCCGGAAGACGTCGACCCGGACATGTGGGCACGCTCCCGTGCGGGTGCCGCTGCCGGTGCCGGACGCGCCGGGCCTTACGCCACCACAGGCGGCGGCCGCACCGGCGGGTTCGGCGAGGACATCGACCTGGAGGATCTGTTCGGTGGGATCTTCGGTGGCCGCAGGCGTGGCGGCGGCTGGTCGGCCTGGTCACCGTCGCAGGGCGCAGACCAGGAGGCCGAGATCGAGGTCAGCGTCGAGGAGGCGTACCGAGGGACCAGACGCACCATCACCCTCGAGCGTCCAGGAGGCCGGCAGACCCTCGACGTCACCGTTCCCGCCGGTGTGACCGACGGCCAGCGCATCCGGTTGGCCGGGCAGGGCGGGAGCGGCGACACCGCCGGCGACCTTTTCCTGGTGGTGCGGATAGCCCCGCATCACCGCTACCGCGTCGAAGGTCGCGACATATACACCGACCTGCCGCTCGCTCCGTGGGAGGCCGCCCTCGGCACGACCGTGGCACTGCAGACGCCCGGCGGCGAGGCCAAGGTGAAGGTGCCCCCCGGCACGTCCAGTGGGCGGCGGCTCCGGCTGCGCGGCCGCGGGCTGCCCAGCCCCCGCGGCACCCCTGGCGACTTGTTCGCCGAAGTCCGGATCGTGGTGCCGCCCGAGACATCCGAAACGGAACGCCGACTGTTCGAAGAGCTCGCCTCGGCGTCACCGTTCGACCCGAGGAGATCGTGATGGTCCATCTGCTGCCCGGCACGGTCTACGCCATCATCCCGACCCGTTCCCGGCGGATGGACCTCGATGCCTTCGCCGAGGCCGCCGGAATCCATCCCGAGCTGGCACGCCGGCTGGTGCGTCTCGGGCTGCTCGATCCCGAACGGGACCGCTCCGGCAGGCTCTGGTTCCCGCCCGCGCAAGTCGCCGCATACGCACGCCTCGAACGCCTGCGGACGGGGCTCTGCCTCAACTACGCCGCGCTGGGACTCGTGGTCGAACTGCTCGACCGCATCGCCGAGCTCGAGCGGGAACTGCGCATCCAACACCACACCGGAGGCCGAACGTGGACCCCAATCGCCTGACCCAGAAATCCCAGGAGGCCTTGCACGACGCCCAGACCAAGGCCTTGCGTTTCGGCCACGTCGAAGTGGACGGCGAGCACCTGCTGCTCGCCCTGCTCGACCAGGCCGACGGACTGGTCCCGCGACTGCTCACCGAGGCGAAGGCCGATCCGGCACGGTTGCGCGAGGCGCTGGAGGCTGAGCTGGGACACCGCCCCAGCGTGAGCGGTCCGGGCACCGAGCCCGGCAAGGTCCTGGTGACCCAGAGGCTCTCCCGCCTGCTCGACACCGCCCAGCAGGAGGCCGAAAGGCTGAAGGACGAGTACGTCTCCGTGGAGCACCTGGTCATCGCACTGCTGGAGGAGGGCTCGGCGACGGCGGCGGGACGGCTGCTGGGCCGTCAGGGCATCACCAGGGATTCCTTCCTGGAGGCCCTCACCCGGATCCGCGGGAACCAGAGGGTGACGTCCGCGATGCCCGAGGTCGCCTACGAGGCGCTGGAGAAGTACGGCCGTGACCTGGTGGCCGATGCTGCGGCAGGCAAACTCGACCCCGTCATCGGCCGGGACACCGAGATCCGCCGTGTCGTCCAGATCCTGTCCCGCAAGTCCAAGAACAACCCCGTGCTGATCGGCGACCCCGGCGTCGGCAAGACCGCCATCGTCGAAGGACTCGCCCTGCGCATCACCAACGGCGACGTCCCCGAGGGCCTCCGCAACAAGACGATCTTCAATCTGGACGTGGGCTCGCTCGTCGCCGGCGCCAAGTACCGGGGCGAGTTCGAGGAACGCCTCACCGCCGTGCTCAACGAGGTCAAGGCAGCCGAGGGCCGGATTCTCCTGTTCGTCGACGAGCTGCACAACGTCGTCGGCGCAGGCGCCACCGAAGGGGCCATGGACGCCGGCAACATGCTGAAGCCCATGCTCGCCCGCGGCGAACTTCACATGATCGGCGCGACGACCGTGGAGGAGTACCGCAAGCACATCGAGAAGGACGCGGCCCTGGAGCGGCGCTTCCAGCCCGTCCTGGTCGACGAGCCCACCGTCGAGGACACCGTCTCCATCCTGCGCGGTCTGCGCGAACGCCTTGAGGTCTTCCACGGCGTGAAGATCCAGGACGCCGCCCTCGTCGCCGCCGTGACGCTCAGCCACCGCTACATCTCCGACCGGTTCCTGCCGGACAAGGCGATCGACCTGGTCGACGAGGCGTGCGCCATGCTGCGCACCGAGATCGACTCCCTGCCGGCGCCGCTGGACGAACTCACCCGCCGCGTCATGCGGCTGGAGATCGAAGAGGCCGCACTGTCCAAGGAGGAGGACCCGGCGAGCAAGGATCGCCTGGAGAAACTACGGAAGGAACTGACCGGGCTGCGCGCCGAGGCCGACTCCATGCGCGCCCAATGGGAGGCCGAGCGCCAGGCGCTCCGCAAGGTGCAGGCGCTGCGTCAGGAGATCGAACAGGTTGGGCAGGAGGCCGCTCGCGCCGAGCGCGACTACGACCTCAACCGTGCTGCCGAGCTGCGGCACGGCCGGCTGCCCGACCTGGAGCGGCGGCTGCGCGCTGAGGAGGAGCGGTTGGCCGGCAAGCAGGGCGGCGGACGGCTGCTGCGCGAGGTCGTGACCGAGGAGGAGATCGCGGCGATCGTGTCGCGCTGGACGGGCATCCCGGTGAGCCGCCTCCAGGAGGGCGAGCGGGACAAGCTGCTCAAGCTCGACAAGGTTCTGCACGAGCGCGTGGTCGGACAGGACGAGGCCGTCCAGCTGGTGTCCGACGCCATCATCCGCGCCCGCTCGGGCATCAAGGACCCGCGCCGCCCCATCGGCTCGTTCGTCTTCCTCGGCCCCACCGGCGTCGGCAAGACCGAACTGGCCCGCACCCTCGCCGCGGCCCTGTTCGACACCGAGGAGAACATGGTCCGCATCGACATGAGCGAATACCAGGAGCGCCACACCGTCAGCCGGCTGGTCGGCGCACCCCCGGGCTACGTGGGATACGAGGAGGGCGGCCAGCTCACCGAGGCCGTCCGGCGCAAGCCCTACTCGGTCGTGCTGTTCGACGAGATCGAGAAGGCACACGGCGACGTCTTCAACACGCTGCTCCAGGTGCTCGACGACGGCCGCCTCACCGACGCGCAAGGCCGCACCGTCGACTTCCGCAACACCGTCATCATCATGACGTCCAACATCGGGTCGGAGCATCTACTGCAAGGCGTCACCTCAGAGGGTGACATCGAGCCGGACGCCCGCGACCGGGTGATGGGCGAGTTGCGCCACCATTTCCGCCCCGAGTTCCTCAACCGGGTCGATGACATCGTCCTGTTCAAGCCGCTCACGCTGCCGCAGATCGAGCAGGTCGTCGACCTGATGTTCAACGACCTTCGCGCCCGGCTGGCCGACCGGCAGATGCACCTGGCGATCGACGAGGACGCCCGGCGGCTGATCGCCGAGCAAGGCTTCGACCCGGTGTACGGCGCCCGCCCGCTCCGCCGCTTCATCGCCCGCGAGGTCGAGACCCGACTCGGCCGCGCGCTCATCGCGGGGGATGTCCGGGACGGCGCGACCATCCACATCACCGTCGCGAACGACGAGCTGGACGTCCGCTACGAGAACCCGGTGTGATGGACCAGGCGCGCCGGCCTACGGGCGGCGGACTTCGCCCGGTTCCTTGTCCGTGCGGACACCACGCCAGCTCGGGTGCCGCATCGGTCATCGCCGAGTCCACTCGGTGAAGGCGACCTCACCGACCCGTTCCGGCCGCACCCAGCGGGCGTCCCGCGCATGCTGAGGGGGAACGTCGGGAACCGGCGGGTCATCCTGCCGCAACGGCGTGAGACGCTCGGCGAGGTCGTCCAGATCGCGGTGAAGCCGGTACCTACATGGCGATCTGCGACTTGTCGCCGCGGTGCAGCACATCGAAGATCACATATGAGACGGGGTTGGACTGGGCCAAGGCCTGGATGCGGTGTGGTCGACGAAGGTGCATGCGTGGGCCGAGCGCCTCGAACGACGGCCTGCCGTCCGGTCGGAACGCCACGAACTCCCCGTCCAGCACCACCGGCACCTCGACCGCGGCGGCGAGCGGGGGGGGGGAGTTCGGGCCAGGCGACGGTGATGTCCTTGTCGTTGCGTGACATCAGCTGCAAACGTCCGTCGCGGATGTATGCGACAGCGCGGACTCCGTCCCGCTTCAACTCGGCCGCCCCGCCTTCCATGGTCGGCAGCTCCCCCGGCACGGCCAACATCGGCGGATACGCCGGCAGGTCCCCCATGACTACGACCTACCGCCCGGCGGGCTCCAGGATGCCAGCCGCCTGCAATAATCGGGGAAATTCCGCTTCTACGGTCCAAAACTTCACTCCGCGAGGGACCCCAGGGAGCTTTCCGAACGCCGCGCAGTATCCAGACACAAAGAAGGCACAGCACACCGATCAGCAACGTAGCCAGAGTGACGGTGTTGTACAGCTTGGCACGCTGGCGATTGATGACGCACGGCCGGGCGTTCCCACAATTGGTAGTCAATGATGAGCCACGCCACCGAGGCCACGACCGCCAGCACCGCCAGGACTGTCTGCCGGATCGGACCTAGCGCATCGGCGATCTTCCAGATGGTGGCGTTGACCACCGCGAACGCCGCAGTTGCCAGCACCCCGGCCAGCGCGCCTTGACAAGCCGGTGGACAGCCGCCAGGGAGGGCTCGCTCGGATCATGCCGGACAGCAGTCGGAGATGGCCCAGCAGCCCCGGCGTCACGAACCGAAGCTCTGCTTCGGCCGAGCATGAACAGCTGCTTCTTCACTGCCCGATGCTGGCGACCAGATTGATGGCGACCGCCAATATTCCGGTGCCGAAGGCGTACGCCAGCAGGGCGTGCCCCAGGGCGGTCCGGCGGATCCGGGTGTCGGCGGGTTCGCTGTTCGAGACCGCGAACGACATTCCGAGAGTAAATGCCATCCAGGCGAAATCGCTGTATGAGGGAGGCACGTCCTGCTTGAAATCGATGCCTCCGTCGGCGTCTTTGTAATAGAGGCGGGCGTATCGGAACGCGAACACGGTGTTCACCAGCGCCCAGGAGAGGACAACAGCGCTGACGGCGAGAATGACCGCGGTGACCGAGAGCGCGTCCTGACGGCCCGCGTAGCGGATCTGGGTGTCGGCCACGATGGCCAAGCTCGCCACCGAGGCCAGGAGCACCACCGCGTCGGTCGAGCGGGCGTCGCCTTCCGCCTCGGCCAGCAGTTTGGTGTCGCCCGGCCCCTGCGGCCAGCTGAGCCACCACACCCATGTCAAGATCATGCCGGTGGCCAGGATCCACCCGACCAGCAAGCTCACGTCCGCGACCCCGAACACGGCGACCGCGGCGCCGCCGATGACCCCCGCTCCCAGCGACAGCACAAGCCTGCGGGCCGACAGGAACCGCTCGGGAGGCCCGGTCCCGTTCTCCTCAACGGATGGGTGGAGATCTTCGCCCACCTCGCCTCCAAACGATCAAAAGTCCCGAGGTTGCGAGTGCCGGCTTGGTGACGACAGCCGGTTCGCGCGAGGTGCGGCGCATCATCTGGACTG
The DNA here is from genome assembly GCF_040649435.1 of Actinomadura sp. NPDC048955. Lineage (NCBI taxonomy): Bacteria > Bacillati > Actinomycetota > Actinomycetes > Streptosporangiales > Thermomonosporaceae > Actinomadura > Actinomadura sp. NPDC048955. Next base: position 12,687 of record NZ_JBEZJI010000020.1, on the reverse strand, counting down.
CCATCGTGCCCTCCCCGACGGTTGAAGCGACTCTCTTCACCACCCGCTCCGGACATCACTGGCTGTGAGAACATGCCACTCCAGTGCGTCTCCAGCGGTGTGCCCGGCACCGCCCGCACGAACCGTGCTCGCCTACCCCCAGGCGTTCGGCGAACTATCCGGTATGCGGCCCTGCGCCGATGAACACGAACATCGCCCGCACCGGCACCGTCTCACGGTCCCCGGTGCGGTTGTTCTCGGAACCCGTCGCGCAGTGTTGGTCTCCGCACGCCTTCCCGAACATTGGCGCGCTGCGGCAAAGACTCCATCGAGACGCGCCGACGGGCACCCACTCCCTCGAGGTCGGAGACCTCGGACCATGATCTTCCTCCTGGACTGAGGGAGCCATGGGGAGCCGATCGGGGAGCCACCGTGGTCGGACTCCTCCGGACTGGCCATGTCTCCCCCGGACGTCTCCGCAGGTGAGGGGCTCCCCGATCGACTTCCATCGACCTTGATCGACTGGTCTGCTGTGCCTGGGGGTCAAGGGGTCGTGGGTTCAAATCCCGCCGTCCCGACAGAGTCTTAGCAGGTCAGAGGGGCTTCGAGTATCGCACTCGAGGCCCCTTTTTCGATGCCCTAACGGCGCTCGGGAGCCACAGGGGGAGCCACCCACGCGAAGATCGACTCTTGTACCACTCCAGTGGACGTGACCTCGATCTCGCGGTGCCCGTCGGCGTTGACGCCGGTGGCCACCAGCACGTGCACGTTGACGACCCGGCCGCCCTCGCGGACCTTCTGGGTCAGGGCGTCGACCCACACGAACGCATAGGGGCCGCCGTCCAGCGGCCGGTTGCGGAACGCGGCGACCTGGGCGTCCAGCACCTTGGACATCTCCGAGACCTGGCTTTGGAGATGCCCTTGATGCCCATCTGCTCCACCAACTTGTCCACCCGCCGCGTCGAGACGCCCAGCAGATAGGACGTGGCGACCACGCTGACCAGGGCCCGCTCGGCCCGGCGGCGCCGCTCCAGTAGCCACTCGGGGAAGTAGGACCCGCTGCGCAGCTTAGGGATCGCCAGCTCGACGGTGCCGGCGCGGGTGTCCAGTCCCGCACCCGGTAGCCGTTGCGACGGTTGACCCGCTCGTCCGAGCGGGTCCCGTAGTCGGCCCCGCACACCGCATCGGCCTCCGCGCTCATGAGCGCCTCGGCCATCGTCTTGACCATCGACCGCAACACATCGGGCCCACACGCCCCGATCTGCTCGGCCGACCAGCCCGCAGACATCCGATCTTCCTAAGGTGTCAAGCGGCGGCCGCCAGACGGGCGCGGAAGGCGGTGGCCTAGTCATAGAGCTCGCCGGTCTGCAGGCAGTGGTGCAGGCAGCCGATCATGCGGTTGAAGGTGTTGCGAAGTGCGCTGGAATGCCGGTCCCCGGCGCCTCGACGGTGGTCATAGTGAGCGCGGGGGCCGGGGGCCCGGAGTGAGGCGAACGCCCAGACATAGCCGGCTGCGGCCAGGCGCTGATTCTTCCCCTTGCGATGGTGGACCGCTGTGCTGCGTCCAGAGGCGCGGGTGACGGGCGCTGAACCGGCATAGGCCTTGAGCGCGCGGGCGTCGGCGAACCGAGCCCGGTCGTCGCCGATCTCGGCCAGCACGCGGGCGCCGGTCAGGTCAGCCAGGCCCGGGAAGCCGACGATGATCGCGGCGTCGGGATGCTGGTGAAAGGCCTGGCTGGTGGCCTCGGCGAGGTCGTCGGCAGCCTGGCAGGCAGCATCCAGCTGCAGCAACAGGGCCCGGGCCTGGTGGCCGAGCGCGGCTTCGACCATGGGGAGTTGGTGCAGATGCTGCTGGCGCAAGACGGCCCCGAGTTGCTCGGCACGGTTGTCCAGGTTGCGTTGGCGGCCTGCGCGGCGCAGCGCCGCCCGCAGCCGGGCCTTGGTGAGCTTGGCGGCCTCGGTGGGGGTGGGCGCCGTGGTGAGGACGGCGCGGGCTTCGCGGGAGGTCAGCCCGACGTTCTTGACCTGAAACGCTTGGAGCACAGCGGGAAAGAACTCGCGCAGCAGTGAACGCCGCTGGTTGGCCAGTTGCTGGCGGTTCCAGACCGCGTCCTGCTGGGCGCGGGCCAGCACTGCGATGGACTGCACGAGTTCGGAATCTTCCGGCAGCGGCCGGTGATGGGCGGCGTCGACCCGCAGAATGTTGGCCAGTGTGAACGCGTCGGCGTGGTCGCTCTTGGACCGGGCGACGGTATGACGCTCGCGATAGCGGGCGACGGCGAGCGGGTTGATCGCATAGACCCGGCGGCCGGTGGCGCGCAGGCACGAGACCAGCAGGCCGCGGCTGGTCTCGATGGCGACCGGGATCTGCTCGTCGGCGTGGTCGCCGTGGTCGGCGAGCAGATCGACCAGTGCCTGCCAGCCGGTGACGTCGTCGCTGATGCGGCGGCGCGCGAGAAGTTTGCCGTCGGAGTCCACCAGAGCGACATCGTGGTGTTTCTCTGCCCAGTCGATCCCGCATGGCACCTTCAACCGCCGTACTCCTTCCGAGGGGTTGGTGCAGCTCAGAGCCGTGCAGGGGCACGCCACGCCCTAATGAGAGAGCTCGACGGCTCGACATCCGATCAGCAGTTCGTGGCCCCAGCCCGCCGCAGGGGCCACGCTCTTCGGTAAGGGCTCAGGGCCCTGGTCAACCGGGTGGTGTTCCCTGTGGTCGGCTCAGAACACGATCCTGCCGAGGGCGTCGGCGCGATGGGTGGTGACCGAGAGGTGCCGGCCCGCCGCTGCCTATGGGGAGGACTTCAAGTCCAGGGACACCCAAGACGTCTCCCGGCACCCTTCGATCACCACCCACCCATCGCTCATCCCGATCCCGCACTGCCTGCAAGAAAAGAGGTCAAGCGCCTCTGGGTCCACATAGGCATCGATCGAGAAGAGCTGCAGGGAACGAAGCCCCACGGGAGTCATTAGGGTCCACACTGTTGTCCACGGCCACCGCGTTCCTCTCCTTCGGTCTTGGTCGATTCGAAGGATCACGCGATGGCCGTCTCACGTCACGACGCCACGCCCTCTGACCAGGTCAAACTCATACACCACCTCCGTGGACGCAACCGGCTGTGCCGGTTGGGTGTGGGCTGGTTCCAGACCTGGTTCTAGCGTTTCACCCGGTGGGTTCGATACGCAGGACGGCGGCGGTGTCGAGGATCTCGACGACTTCCAGGCTCATGGCGTTGTTGATGGTCGCGGCGGTTCCCTTGTCGCAGCTCAGCCGGACGTCACCGCCCTGAGACGAAACGCCGCCGCCACCGGAACAGCCCGAAATGCTGTAGCCCGACCCCGTCAGCGGCGCGACCATCTCGACCGCGCGGCCGGTGATCGCCGTCACCTCGATCGGCCCGAGGCCGTACTTTCCCGGCACGGTCACAACGTCACCCACGGCGACCTTGATCTCGCACGTCCCGTCAGCGCACGGCCCGGTCGACGTGGGATCGGGCGCCGGTGACCCAGAACCGGATCTGGCGGGCTGGCCCTTGGCGGGAGACCCGTTCGGGGAATCCGAGGAACACGACGGGAGAGCGGCGAACACGACAGCGACAACAACGGCGACCACGGCGGTCGATGACCTTCTTCGCATCATGGTCATATGGAACCGCAGCGGTGCGGTGGGCGGTCGGCGAACGACGCACACCCTCGTCATCGGCACCCCGGTTCCGCAGGTTCCTCACCCCCCCGGCGACTCGTGGGCCGACACCGCACCCAAGACCATCAGCGGATGGCTCACCCGGGGCGGGCCCAAGGCTCTCCCAGCGCCAACCCCTCTTTCGCCGTCGCAGCCGCCAAAACCGCATACTCCTGCTCCGACGGCGCGACCCTCACCGACCGACTCCGCCGCGGCGACCGAACCGAACGCCGCCTCCGCGGCACGTCCGAACCCGCGCGGGCCAATGACACGACTTCATAGACCGGCCTGGAGCCCGCGAAGATGCAAGCCGCCCTGGAGTATCTCCATCGCTCGGGGATGCCGGGCGCGAACGCCGAGGTACGCAATGGCGTCCAGGTGTGGCGCGGTGCTTCGGGGCCGCCGATGTCCGGACGGGACGTCCCGTCACACCCCAGATGCGGCAGCCCGTCGGCAGCGTCACCGGATGCTGCTCGATCACACGAGCGGCATAGCCGAATACCTGCCCTATGCCTTCCCGTCCCCCCAGGGATTGTCATCCAATCCGGACGTCTCGAGCCTGGACGACAACAGATTCCGGCAGTTCAGCCCGGAAGAACTGATCGAGTTGGGGCTCGGCGCCCCTGCCGGCGGCCAACCTGGAGGGCCCACGGGTGTGTATTCCAACACCGACTACGTGCTCCTCGGCCGGCTCCTGGAGAAGGTGACCGGTACGACGGCCGAGAAGTACATCACCCAGAACGTCACCAGGCGAGCCGGGCTCAGGCACACGGGGTTCCCGGACGGACCGCGTCCGAAAGGTCCGCACTCGCGGAGGTACGAGTCGTTCTAGGCCCTGATCGATCCGCCGCGCGACTACAGCGTCTACGACAGGTCCCGGGTATGGACGGGCGCCGACCTCGTGTCGACCACCGGGGATCTCAACCGCTTCTACAGCGCGCTGCTCGCGGGCAAGGCGGTCGACAGGTCCTACCTGACGGAGATGCAGCACATCGTGCCCGTCCTTAGCCAGGACGGCCAGAGCAAGATCGACTATGGTCTGTGCGGCTCCTCCGCCCCGGCGGGCGGAGGAGCCGCGCCCTGCCGGGAACCGGCCGCGCAGGAGTACCCCGCGATCTCTTCGGCGACCAGCGCCTCGGCGCCCGACCGCCTGCGGGAATGGTCGATGACCTGCGAGTCCGTGGCCGCGGTCGCTCTGTTCGCGAACGTCGTTTTCCGGACGGAATTCGGACGTTTATCGATCAGGTGCGGCGCGTGGTGAAAGAATGGACCGATGGGTCAGGTGGACGTTTCCCCCTATCAAGGTCTGGCGCCGTTCGAGCCCGACCGGAGCGAGATGTTCTTCGGACGTGCGCAGGCCACCCGCGACCTTCTCGGCCGCCTGGGCCCGCGGCTCGAGGAACACGGAACGATCCTGCTGGTCTCGGGCTCCTCGGGAGTCGGCAAGTCATCGCTGCTGCGAGCGGGGCTGGTGCCGGCCCTGGCGGAGGGGGCACCGCCGCTCACCGGATCGGCGCGCTGGCCGCGCCTGCTCATGACGCCGACGGCGAAGCCGCTGCGCGCCTTGGCCGAGGTCTGGGTGCGGGCTTTCGGCGGCCAGGTCGAGGCGGTGCGTGAGCGGCTACGCCGCGATCCCCGGCATCTGCCGTCCGAGCCCTCCGGTACTAACGCATCGGACGGGCGTTTCATCCTGGTGGTCGACCAGTTCGAGGAACTGTTCACTTTGGTGGCCGACGAGCGGGAGCGCCAGGCGTTCGTCCACGCCCTGCACGCCATGGCCGATGGGCCGCGGCGCGCCGGGGTGGTGATCGGCGTTCGCGCGGACCACTGGGACCGGTGCGCCGCCTACCCGCAGTTCGCCGAGGCCATCCAGGACGGTCAGGTCATCGTCGAGCCGATGACGGAGTCGGACCTGCGGCTGGCTGTCACGGGTCCCGCGGCCGCGGCAGGGCTGGAGATCGAGCCCGGCCTGGTGGATCTCGTCATGAGCGAGCTGGGCGAGGGCCGCGCGGCGGACGACCGCTACGAGCCCGGAGCCCTGCCGCTGCTGTCGCAGGCGCTACTCAGCACGTGGGAGAGGCGTGAGAACGGCCGGCTCACCATCCGCGGCTACGAGGAGTCGGGCCGGGTCCGCGACTCGGTGCGGCGGACGGCCGACGAGGTCCTCGCGGGGTTGCCGCCGGAGGATCGCAAGATCGCGCTCAGGGTCTTCCGGCGGCTGACGGTCCTTACGGCGGGCGGGCGGGCGGCGCGGCGCCGTGCCACCCTGACGGAGATCCACGCCGCCGCGGCGGCGGACTCCGCGGAGCGGCGGGAGCGGGTGGAGGCGCTGCTGTCGGCGCTCGCCGGCCGGCGGTTGCTCACGCTCAACGAGGACGGCGCCGAGATCGCCCATGACGCGCTGCTCACCGGTTGGCCGCCCCTGCGCCAGTGGCTCGAACCCGACCTGACCGCGCAGGCCGTGTACGACGGGCTCGTCGAGGATGCCGGACGGTGGGCCGACAATGGCCGCGACTCCGCGTTCCTCTACCGGGGCGCCCGGCTGCTGGCGGTCCAGGACGCCCGGCCCCGCTGGGATCGCGATCCCGACAGCTTCCCTCCTCCCGGCCCCACCGTGACAGAGTTCGTCGCGGCCTCGGCGAAAGCCGCCCGAAAGGCGAGCCGCCGCGGCCTCGTCATAGCGGGCCTGGTGGTGCTGTCGCTACTCGCCGTCACCGCCGCACTCCTCGCCGTCGCGGGGTGGCGGAACGCTCCCACGCCCGAGGCGCGGTACAGCCTGCTGGATGCGGCGGCAGACCTGCGCGGGCCGCTCACTCAGCCGCGACGAGTGGGAGCGCTGCATCCCGGATGAGCCCTTCCAGCAGACATGTCCACAGGCACGCGGTTGACAGGCGGGACAGGACCTCCGATGGATGGACGGACGACGATGTTCCTTCTCGGTTTCCGGCGGCGGACCGGCATGTCCGCCCCGGAGCTGGTCGCACTGTTCCGGTCGATCATCCACGAGGGCAGGCAGGTGCACCCGGTCGCGGGCGACTTCCTGGAGCACTTCATGGACGGTGCCGGTGCCCCCAGGAGAATGTCCCTGCGCTGGCTGCGCTCGTTCAGGGCGATCCGGCGGGCCGAGCGCAAGAACCAGCGGCGGTTCGAGCGGCAGCTCTTACAGGAGGCGAAGCGTCTGAGCGACGGCGCCTCGTCGTGGGTGCACGATCGCTGGGACGTGCGGATCAACGCGTTCATCGGCACCGAGCTGTTCTACGTCAGCAGGATGAGCCTGCTGCGCTCGCTGGGCTCGTTCGTGGTGACCCGGACGGGGGCGCAGGTCCGGGTGTCGGGAACGATCCGTCACCACTGGTTCGATCCCTATGACTGGGATCGCGGCCGATGGGTCTACGTCCCCAGGCACGGGTTCGTTCCCATCGCGGTCGGCCGCGACCTGGTCGAGGCCGACGAGGCGCGCGACTTTCTCATGGAGTCACGCCACGTGCAGACGCTGGAGGGCACCTGCCGGGCCGGGCGCCGCCGCCTGCGGGGCGGCGAGACGGAGTTCGAGTGGTTGCTGGTGGGGCCAGAGCACCGATGACCGCCTCGCCACTCCGCTGCCTCGGTAGCGGGCGGGGGGAAGGTGGCGCCACGGTGTGGGGGCATGCTCGGTGCGGCAGGTGTGTGACTAGGCGCGTTCAGGTGGTGATGCGATCGCGGCGCACCTGTCACCGAGCGCCCTGTCAGCACGAGGTGACGGTCTTGAGGCTTCCGGACCCCTTCTGGGAGTCGGGAACTCCTCTACCTGGGCGAGCTTTCCGCCGCGGAAGGCGGATGGCGGGTTCGCCAGCACCGCGTAAGCGCCGGCTATGAGCAGTTCCCTGACGCCCCTCCTAAGCCGCCGCCCCATCCGCCACCGAAATGCTGCCCGACGGAGCCGAGGGCTGGGTCCGGACATGGTTCCGGTCGACGTTGACCGTCGTCAGATCTCGAAGTATCTGCCCGCGCGGCCGGCCCTCGGCCTCGGTGAGCACCTGGAGAAGGTTGATCATGCGTAGTGGGCCTCTCCGGTGGTTCGCGACCGAATCACATTGCTCACCGTGAGGCTGCGATCAGGAGCATCTCCTGCACGCTGATCGGGGCGAGCCGTCAGGGACGCGGCGAGGGTGATGAGTGCGCTGAACAGGTGGGCGTGGCGTTCGCAGCGGACGGTCAGGCTGCGATATACCGGCAGCCAGGCGATCGTGCGTTCGATCTTCCATCTGCTTGTCGGGCACCGACCGGCGCGCAAGCTCTGCCAACACCACAGTCCGAGATCATCCCGGCTGAATGCCCGGGGCGTCGTCCAGCTCGGATCGCTGGCGTAGCGAAGTCGGTGGCACGGCCATTGCGCATGGTGCCGGTCAGCCGCAGGACGGGGTTCATGCCCGCCTCGCGATCGACGGATGCCGGTCTGTCGCCGTTCAGGGCGGGTGGGTGTTCGTCACCTGGGGTGGACGGCGTCGAAGATCCTTCGGAGGTCCTCGGGGGTGACGCCCTCCCGAAGCTCCGCCGGGTCGTCCACGACATGTTCCAGGTGGCCGCGGGCCGCCTCCAGATCACCGCGGCGTGCGGCGATCCGCGCGGCGGCGCGGTGAGCGACCCGATGCCTGGGGTGCCGTTCGAGGAGGGCGTCCACCAAGGGACTCGCCTCGTCGTCGAGTTCCAGGTCGCAGAGAAGATCGACCAGGTCCGAGCGCGGGTCGAACAGCGTGGTGGCCATGAAACCGCTGTAACCCTTCCGCACCCACGGGTGCACTTCGACCGCTGTGCGCAGCCAGTCAGCGGCCTCGTCCAGCCGTCCCTGACCGCGCAGGGACAGGCCCAGCCAGTACGCCGCCTCGTGCAGCGGCTCCTTCTCCTCGCGGCCTTCCCAGGCGATCCGCAGCACCGGCTCGGCTTCGGCGTACGCCCCGCGCCGGACCATGCTCCGTCCGGCGAGCCAGCCGCACCAGGCGACGCCCTCCTGGACCGCGAGCACCCACATGCGCTCAGCTTCCTGCCGATCGCCGTACTCGTCCGAACGCGACCCTGCCCACCAGGCGGCCTCGCCGTGGCCGAGCCGGGCGGCGCGCCGCAGCCACTTCTCGGCCTTGAATTCGTCCTTGGCGTACAGATAGAACCGCCCGACGCGTTCGATCAACTCCACGTCGGCGGAATCGGCGACCGGAGCAGCGGCGGCACGTTCATAGGCGGCCTCGGCCGCGGGCAGGAACCACTCGATCACGTACTCCGAGTCGGCGTTACAGATGTCGTACAGGAATTCGCCCAGTTCCAGCTTCGTCTGCGAGTCGCCGTCCTCGGCCCCCAGGCGGAACCACTTCACAGCCTCCGGGAGTGCGCGCTTGTGCCGGAGGAGCCGGGCCAGTTCGGCCGCTGCCACGCGGTCGCCGGCCTCCGCGGCGGTGCGCAGGTCCGGCAGCCGCGCCTCATCCACCTCGTCGAGCACGTTGTCGGGCTGCCGGCGATACTCCTCGACACGCTCCAGCCCGGCCTCGTAGTCCTTGTCGTTGTCCTCGTCCGCTCGTTCGCCGTATGCCGTGTACCAGCGCTGCGCCTCATCGAGCCGCCGTTGATTCAGGTAGAGGACGGCCAGGTTCCACATCGCCTCAGGCCGGCCGAGGTCCGCCGCGCGCCGCAGCCACGTCTCGGCCTTGTCGAGGTCACCGTGCTCGCGCTGCAGGAGGCCGTAGACATACGGCACGAATCCCGACGCCGGGAACCGTTCCGCCCCCTTCTCCATAGCGCTCTGCGCGTGTTCCCAACGGTCGAGCTGGACCAGCAGCAGTGCCTTCCAGACCAGAGGAGCGTCGTCCTGCGCCACTTCGGCGGCCTTGTCGTATATCGACAGCGCGTCATCGAGGTGCCAGGGGTACGTCCTAAAGTTCTCGGCCCGGTCTTGCAGGTCGTGGACGGCATCCAACGCCCACTCCAGGTCGTCCTCGTCCTCTTCCGCCTGATCCAGGAGGTCGTCGCACCTGAAGATGTCGCCGGAGAGGCCGTCCATCAGGTCCAGAGCGTCACCGGCAACGTGATCGCCCTCTCGCTGCGCCTCCTCCAGCCGTGCCCTGGCCTCGTCCCCCCGGTTCTGACTGGCGAGCAGGATCGCACCGTTGGTCTTGCACTCCAGACTGCCCAAGGCGGCGCCCCTGTCGTACCACTCGGCCGCCCCGGCGAGGTCGCCGGATTTCTCCAGCAGTGTCGCCAGGCCGAACGCACAGCCGCCGTCGCGATCCGCCGCGGCCCGGTACCAGCGCTCCGCCTGTTCGTACTCGCCCCTGTCGCGCAGGATGATCGCGAGAGTCCGGGCGGCGTGCCCGTCGCCCGCGAGGGCGGCGGGCTCCAGCCACGGCATCGCCCCGTCCACGTCCTTGACCGAACCGCCCATCAGGAACGTGGCGTACTCCACGCCGGCCTGCAGGTCTCCCGTCCGGGCAGCGGCGCGGAGCTCGGATTCGGTGGGTTCCTGCGGGGAGTTCGTGGACATCTGCCAGTCATACCAGAGATCGTCCAGCTCGCCCGACATGCCGGGCCGACAGCGGGCGGGGGCGGGGGCGGGGGCGGGGGGTGCACCCGGACGCTCCTGTACGACGCGGCTGACCGTCAGGTGGGTGGGAGCGGGTTCTCAGGTCGCGAAAGCGTAGATTGGCGAGTTCGCTCAACGCGTCCCGTTTTCACAGGCGGTTTCGACCAGGAGTTCGAGTCAGCATTCGGCGGGCGTGGTAATGGCCGTCGAACTGCTCAGAGCTGATGATTCCCAGCGGCTTCTCGGGGCGGTGGGGGCGAACTCCGTAGCACGGAAATGTGCAGGTCACCTGATCGTTCAGGGCAGTAATGAGGATGGCGGTGATGATGGTCTTGGCGTAGCGGACAGTTGCGGCGGAGACGTCGTTCTTCACGGGTGATCACCGGCTTGAGCTGTTGCCGGTAGATCTCCCGGTGACCGCCGGAGAGGAGTGCCCGCACAGATCGGCGATCGCCTCGATGGGCACCCCGCCCTCATCCATGATCGAGACGAACGAGTGACGCGGCTCGCGCGGCGACCAGGTCTCCCCCGATCCCCGCCTTGCTGGTGGTGAGCCGGAACTGCCGCCGCGCGACCGCCTGCGGTGGACGGCGAGCTTGTCGCCGTTGGAGCCCGCCTCGACCTGCGGCCGCCGTCGCCGACTGGGGTCGTCGTGCGGCCGCTCAGCGGCAGCGTGGAGCTTGGGTCCTTCCCAGGTCAGACTCATTCGTCGCCGGCTCTTGACATCCGGGGGCTGGTGCAATCAGTCTCTGACAACGGTTTCAGTGACGCGGGCAACAGACAGGAGTCGATGTGGCGACCATCCACGACGTGGCGGCGCGGGCCGGTGTCTCCCCCGCCACCGTCTCGCGGTTCCTGCGGGGACAGCGGGTCAGGTCGGCGGAGGCCATCCGGGCCGCCGTGGATGAGCTGGGCTTCGCACCGAACATCGCGGCGCAGTCGCTGAAGTCGGGACGCACCCGCACCATCGGTGTCGTCGTCCCCGACATCACCAACCCCTACTTCGCCGCCGTCGTGAAGGGCATGGAGTCGGTCAGCCGCGACCGCGGCTACCGGCTGCTGCTCGCCAACAGCGACGAGAGCGGCACCCGCGAGGCCGACCTGCTCGCCGACATGGCACGCCAGGTGGACGGCATGATCCTCGCCCCGGCCACCGAGCACGAGCAGACCCCGCTGCAGCTGCGCGACAGCGGGCTCCCGGTCGTGTTCATCGACCGGGACCTCGCCGACGGGGAGAGCTTCGACGCCGTCCTCGTCGACAACCGCGCGGGCGGCCGGCAGGCCGCCGAGCACCTCCTCTCGCTCGGCCACACCCGCATCGCGATGATCAGCGGAGGCCAGGAGTCCACGCCGGGCCGGTACCGGCGGGACGGTTTCGTGGAGGCCGTGTCCGCCGCCGGCGTCGAGATCCCGCCGGAGTACGACATCATCGGCGACTTCCGCGAGGAGCGCGCCTACCAGCTCACCCTGTCGCTGCTGTCGCTCGCCGAGCCACCGACCGCGATCTTCACCGCGAACAACCTCACGACCCTCGGCGCGCTGAAGGCGCTGCACGACATGCGGGTGGACGTCCCCGGGCAGATCAGCCTCATCGGATTCGACGACCTCGACACCGGGCCCCTGCTGCGGCCCCCGCTGACCGTCGTCGACCGTCCGATGATCGAGCAGGGCGTCCTTGCCATGCGGCTGCTGCTGCACCGCTTCGACGACAGCCAGACCCGCGACCTCCCCCGGCGCATCGTCATGGACACAAAGATCATCGAGCGGGCCTCGACGGCCCCGCCCCAGACCCCCAGGAAGGCGGGCAGGACCCGATGACCGCGACCGAGTTGCACGGATTCCTGCACGGCCTGCCGGGTGTGGACCCGGTCGGTGCGGAGGAGCGGGCGGCGCGGCTCGCGTCCCGGTCGGTCAAGACGTCGGCGAAGGCCGAGGCGATCGATCTGGCGATCTCGATGGTGGATCTGACCACGTTGGAGGGTGCGGACACGGCGGGGAAGGTGCGGGCGTTGTGTGCCAAGGCCGCGCACCCCGACCCGGCGGACGCCTCGGTGCCGAAGGTCGCCGCCGTGTGCGTGTATCCCGACATGGTGGAGACGGCGGTCGCGGCCCTGTCGGGGTCGGGGATCGGTGTGGCGAGTGTGGCGACGGCGTTTCCGTCGGGGCGGGCGCCGATGGAGGCCAAGCTGGCCGATACGCGGGCGGCGGTGGCGGCGGGCGCGTCGGAGATCGACATGGTGATCGATCGGGGCGCGTTCCTGTCCGGTGACTACGGCAAGGTGCACGAGGAGATCGTCGCGGTCAAGGACGCCTGCGGGCCCGCGCATCTGAAGGTGATCTTGGAGACGGGTGAGCTGGCCACCTTTGACAATGTGCGGCGCGCGTCGTGGCTGGCGATGCGGGCGGGGGCCGATTTCATCAAGACCTCGACCGGGAAGGTGTCGCCGGCGGCGACGTTGCCGGTGACGCTGGTGATGCTGGA
>NZ_JBEZJI010000019.1:0-140119 GCF_040649435.1 Actinomadura sp. NPDC048955 | reverse complement strand
GGCGCGCGGACAGAAACCGATCTGTTTGGTTTAATAAGATCAACTCGGATACGGTCCAGCTGGCCGCATTCGTGTCGAAAGGTCGCAACCAGAGGCGACCGCGACCAGGGCGGCCGGCGTCCTGCGCGAGCAGGGCCTGGTCGAACCGCGCGTCGGCGCGGGAACCGTGGTCAGCGCCGCCGGCCCGCGCGAGTCCCCCCGGCCGGCCGGGGGGCCGGCCAAGCGCACGCGGTTGCTGGAGGCGGCCATCGCGATCGCCGACGCCGAGGGAATCGAAGCGGTGTCGATACGACGGCTAGGCGCGCACCTAGGCGTCCGGCCGATGTCCCTCTATCAGAGCATCACGAGCAAAGAAGAGCTGCTGATGCACATGGCCGACCACGTCTTCGGCGAGGTCATCCTTCCGGCGAAAGGGCCGGCAGGGTGGCGGGCGAAGCTGGAATTCATCGCCCGCGCCGAATGGGAGCTGTGTCGACGCCACCTCTGGCTGCCGAAGACCGTGTCATTCATGCGGCCATTGTTCGCGCCGAACATGATGGCGCACACCGAATGGGTGCTCCGTGCCCTCGACGGTCTCGGCCTCTCGATGGAAATCCGGGTGCGCGAAGCTCTCACCATCCACTCGATCGCCGTCGCCGCCGCAGGCTCCCTGGCCGAGGAGGACTGCACCAGGAACACCATCGGAACGAGTCTCCGCCGTTGGAACCCGACCCCGCCGGTGCGCGAGTGGAAGACCGTCAACCGCACCCGGTTTCCCCTTCTCTCCGCTGTTCCCCAAGGAACGGCGGAAGACCTCGAAGGGCTCTTCGAATACGCCCTCGAGCGGCATCTGGACGGACTCGCCGCGATGCTCGCCGACTGCTAGAACACGTCCCGCGCCGAGATGCCGGGTTCGCAGGCCGCTACTGGGCGGGTGTTTCGGCCGCCGGGGCAAGACCGGTGAATGCGAGGTCGACGATGGCGTTGACGTGGGCGGTGTCGGCGATGCGCGGAGTGAGCAGTCGGCGGTAGTACGCGGCGCCGTAGAGCAGTTCGGTGACCAGGACCGGGTCGGCGTCGGAACGGACCTGGCCTGCGCGCTGCGCCGCGCGGATGCGTTCGGCGGCGGCGCCCGCCAGGTGACCGATGAAGTTGTCCCACAGGGCCCGGTGGAGGGCGGGGTCGTGCTGGGCTTCGCCGATCAGCGCGCGGTAGTGCGGGAAGACGTCCGGGTCGCCGAGGATGCGGGAGGCCGCCGCCATCTGCGCCTTGATGTCGGCGATGAAGTCACCCGTGTCGGGGAAGGTCGCGTCCATCTTCCATGTGGACAGCAGGCCGTCCAGCAGCACGGCGGCCTTGGACGGCCACCAGCGGTAGATGGTGTTCTTGCCGACGCCGGCGCGGGCGGCGATGCCCTCGATGCTGAGTTTGCGGTACCCGACCTCCTGGCACAGGTCCATCGCGGCCTTGATGACGGCGTTGGCGGCCTCTTCGCTTCGGCGCTCGGGACGTCTGGGTGACATGCGGCCAGCATACCGCTCAGGCGGCACGGAACGTTCCGTGTTGACGCGAGACGCGGGGGGCGTGCATGCTGAGGCGGCACGGAACGATCCGTGCCGCCATTGAGGGACGAGCCCATGGAAGTTGAGTTCACGCACGACATCGCCTGCGTCTGGTCGGCGCTCGCCTACGTTCGCTTCCAGCGGGCCGCCGAGGAGCACAGGGCCGGTGGCGGCGAACTGGAGGTCGTCTTCAGGCCGTACGAGACCGAGCCTTCGTCAACGGAAACACCGTCGGGCCACGGCCGGCTCCAGCCCGCCCCCTCCGCGCGGATCGAGCAGATCGCACAGGCGGCGGCGGCCGACGGCCTGGTGGTGAACCTCGACCGGATCGTGCCGGCCCACACCGGCGACGCCCACCGGCTCATCGCGCTGGCGGCGGCGCATGGCAACGCCGAGGACATGACCGCCCGCCTCTACCGCGCCTACTTCAGTGACGGTCTGGACATCGGCGACGTGAACGTGCTGCGGGGGCTGGCCTCCGCGATCGGCCTCCGGTGGGACACCGGGAAAGACGGCGAGCGGCCCCACGCGGAACCAGCGCGGCCCGCTCGCGCGTCCGGCCCGCGAGTGCCGGTCTTCCGTTTCCCGGACGGGACCGTCCTCGTCGGAGCCGTGTCGCTCGCCACGCTGCGAAGTGAATTGATGCGAGTCGACTCACCACGCCGCCGCGGCCGCCGAGCGTCCAATCGCCTGCTGGCTGCGGAATCCGTGTTCTGACCAACACCACGCGCCGACAAACGGAGGAACGACGTCTGCGGAGCTCAGTGCGACCCGCTCTGCATTTAAGCCCCCGGCCTCATCGGACCGCTAGGCGACGTTGTCCCGCCATGCCGCCTAATCGAGCCGTAGCGCGAACCCGGTGGCCAGTTCCTGCGCGCGGCGACCGCCTCGATCGTCAGCTTCGCGTATCCCTGCTCCGCCAGCAGTTCGATCGTCGCCGTGGTGATGGCCCGAAGGCCGTCCACACCGGCGCCCGCCTGCTCACCTCGACCCGCGAGAAGAACCACGCCGAGCTACCGCCAACCGGCGCCAAGTAACTCGGACTTTGGGGTCAGCTGAGGCGGCGCCAGAGTTCGGGGGTTCGGTCGGGGGTCCATCCGGCGTCGGAGACGTGGGCGCGCAGGCATTGGTAGATGTGGCCGCCGTAGGTCACCCGGTCGCCGAGTTCGTAGTCCTGCCCGGCCGCCCACTCGGGCGGCTTGGAGGTTCCGCTGTCCGTCGGAGTCGGGCCGGTCGTCCCGGACGGCGGTGTCGAGCTCGGCTGGCCGGTCGGACCGCCGGGGGAGCCCGACGTGCAGGTGGGCGGCGTGGTGCCGCCGTTGCCGCTCGGGTCGTCGCGAGGGTCCCAGCCGTCCCAGTCCCAGTGCGGGCACATCTTCTTGATCTCTTCGTCCGTCATGGGCCGGACCTGGTAGTTGGTGGTGCCGGTTCCCTTGAGCGGAGCCTCGATGGTGACCTGGGGCGTGTACCAGTAGTAGTGGCCGCGCAGGGGGTGCGGGAAGTTCAGTTTGTAGCGTCCCTTCATGACGCCCCAGTCCTCGGTGCTCTCCAGCCAGCCGACGTAGCCGGGCGGGACCGCGAAACTCTGCCCTTTCCAGGTCCAGGTGCCCCACTGGTAGGAGAAGTTGAACTCGACCTTCCACTCGACTTCGGCGAGGCCGAACAGCCCGGCCTTGCCGCCGACGGAGACGCTGGTGCCCACGGTGTACAGCTTGACTTCGGTGTCCTGGTACTGCGTGGTGACGATGGCGTCGGCCGTCTGAGCGCAGTTGCGGGTGAACTGGTTCCGGTCGTTGCGGTAAGGCTTGGGGTCCTTGCCGGTCTGGACGATCGGCTCCCCGTCCGGGACGAACTCGCAGCCGTCCGCGTTCACGGGCTGGAACAGCATCCAGTCGCCCAGGAACTTGTCCTTCTGGTGCCAGGTGTACTTGGTCGGTTCGGCCTCCCCGCCCCCCTTCTCGTCGCAGATGTCGTAGAGCAGCCGGTCGAACTCGTCCGTGCCGGTCTTCGGGGCGACGGGGTAGTCGCAGTCGGAGGTGTGGTCCTTGCACCAGTTTGCGAAATCGTCGGAGTTGTCGTCGTCCGCGCGGGCCCACGGGGGTGTGGCCACCAGGCCCGCCGCGGCCATGGTGGCGACCACTCCCGCGGTGAGCGCCCGGTTCCGCAGCCGCCGCGCGCGCGGGCGCACCTCGCGCCGTGCCGCCGTGCCCGTCGAGTTCATCGCGTTCCGATCCTTCGTTCCGGTCAGGAGGGGCAGCTCTGTGCGTACTGGAGGAGGCTCGGGCCCGGCTTCGGCGGCTTGTCAGGCGTGCAGTCCTGGCCGACGAGGCGGTAGATCCGGCACACCGCGACCGACGAGCGCGCCTCGACCACCCAGGGGAGGTTGACGGTCAGCAGTGCGACGACCAGCCCGCCCACCACGACCAGGAGGGCGCCGTACCCGGCCGTCGTCACCCCGCGGTCGCTCCGATCCGGGTGTAGACCACCGCGGCGGCGTCGGAGTACACCAGCTTCCAGCGGAGGTCGCCGGAGAGGATCTGTGCGAACGCGTGCTCGCGGGGCCAGACCACCACCTCCACCCGATAGCGGTCGAGAGTGCTGCGCCATGACGGTTCGCCTCCGAGGAGTCGCAGGTAATCGTGGATGAGCTGCCGGGGATACATGTCGTAGCGGTCGTCGATGAAGACGCGCTGCCGCGGCCAGTACTCGTGGATCGTGTAGCCCGCCCACACGTCGGTGGTGAGGAGCCGCCGGCCCAGGAGCCCGTTCCGCTCCACGGCGCGCATCGCCGCTACCGGGTAGTCGGTGACGTCGTGGCCGAACGCCGGGCGCGGCAGCCGGTCGGCCGTCCAGAACACCGCGAACGCCAGGACCAGCGCCAGCGGGACCCAGTGCGGGCGGCGCCGGGCGTCCGGGCGCGGCGCGTCGCGGCCGGCGAGGCGCGAGACGATCGGCAGGGCGACGACCGGGGCGGCCGCGATGTTGCGCTGCGCCCACAGCGCCAGCAGGAGGAAGGACACCAGCACCAGGACGTCCCGCCGGGACGGCCGCCGCCGCGCGCGGGCCAGCACCACCAGCACCGTCGCGAGGAAAAGGGCGA
Organism: Actinomadura sp. NPDC048955; assembly: GCF_040649435.1. Taxonomy (NCBI): domain Bacteria; kingdom Bacillati; phylum Actinomycetota; class Actinomycetes; order Streptosporangiales; family Thermomonosporaceae; genus Actinomadura; species Actinomadura sp. NPDC048955. Next base: position 135,478 of record NZ_JBEZJI010000019.1, on the reverse strand, counting down.
ACATCATGCCCTGCGGCGTCCGCAGATCCGGGGACTTCCACTCGATGATCGCGGCCAGGACGTCGCCGCGCATCAGCAGCGCCACGGGGAACCACAGCAGTGCCGGTCCGTAGGGGTTGACCAGGCAGACCGCCCCCGCCAGCAGCCCGGCCCGGGCCAGCGCCCGCTCGCGGTCCCGCCACGGCGGAGCGCCGTCCAGCCAGCGGCCGGCCAGATGCAGGGCCAGGAAGCCGAATCCCAGCGCGAAGCTGCCGTGCACGTTCACCCACAGCCACATCACCACGGGGATCACCAGGTGGGGGCGGCGCCCGGCCGGGGAGTCGGGGACGTCCACGACCCACACCAGCACGAGCAGTGCCAGGACGCCGAGCAGGAGCGGCCGCTCCGACCAGACCAGGCCGGCCGCGATCAGCCCGGACGCGGGCAGCAGCGCGGCGGCGAGCCGGTCGTTGGACAGCCGCAGCGCGAGCCGGAACGAGAGCGCCGCGATCGCCAGCCCGACGGCGGCCCCGAAGAGCCGGAGGGCGACCGGGCCGCCGGCCGCGTCCAGCAGCGCGTAGCAGACCTCCGCGAGCCAGGACTGGGCGATCCAGGACGTCCCCGGCGCGGTGAAGGAGTAGATGTCCGAGCGCGGAATTCCGTGCTCCAGAATCCAGTGCCCCGTCCTCAGATGCCACAGAAAGGAACTGTCGGCGAGCCGCCGCTGGCCGTTGGCCCAGCCGAACACCATCCATACCGCGGCGTAGAGCGTCACCATTCCTGGAGGGCCGGGGCGGGGGAGGGCCCGCCCCGGCCGACCGGGACCCGGGACGGGCGGCGGTGCCGGGGCGTCGGCGCCTCGTCCCGCCCGTTCGTCAGTGTCGGGGCGCATCGCGGTGCCTCAGGAGGTCGCCGAGCCGCTCGACGGCGTGAAGATGGCGCTGATCGCGCTGCTCACCGCGCTGGAGAACTTGCTGAGCAGGCCCGCCGCGTAGAGCGCGGTGACCAGGGCGCCGACGAGGACCAGCAGGGCCGCGTACTCGGTGATGGTCACCCCGCGCTCGCCCTCGCCCCGGTCGGCGTACCACTTCCCGAGCTTGTCGCAGCCATTCTGCATGAGCAGGACCAGACGAACCGAATACATGTCGCCTCCCGGTAGAAACGGTGTTTTGCAATCAATACGCTAGAAACCAATGGCCCTCGATCACAGGGCTGATGGTCCCTATTTCCGTTGGGCCGGGGCCCGGAAATTCAGTCGTCCTGCGGCGGGCGCAGGCGCAGCCAGAGGGCGATGGCCCCGCTGCGGGAGGTGACACCGATCTTCGGGTAGACGCGGTTGAGATGGTTCTTGATGGTCTTCTCCGCGAGGAACAGCCGGGCCGCGATCTCGCGGTTGGACAGTCCGCGCGCGACCAGGTCCACGATCGCGATCTCGCGAGCCGACAGCCCGAACCGTTCGATCGGGTCGCCCGCGTACGCGACCCGGACGGCGTCGACCAGCGCCGCGCTCGCGGCCGGGGAGAGCGGGTTGCCGCCTCCGACGACGTCGTGCACCGCCGTCACGAGATCGTCCTGGTCGTAGGTGCCGTGCACGAGGTATCCGGCGGCGCCGTTCGCCACGGCCTCGCGCACGATCTCGGGGTCGTCGGAGTAGGTCAGCATCAGCACCCGGCTGATCCGGGCGAGCGGGGCGGCCGCGCCGATGCCGTCGAGCAGCGGCATCCGGACGTCCAGCAGGACCAGGTCGGGGCGCAGCCGTTCGGTGAGCGCGACGGCCCGCTCTCCGTCGGCGGCCTCCCCGACGACGGTGATCCCGGCCGCCCCCAGCAGCGACGCCAGCCCGGAGCGGACGACCGGGTTGTCGTCGGCGACCAGGACCCGGATCGGTTCCCGGTCGCGGCCGGCGGCCCGCGTGGTCAGGTCTGCCGAGTCGGCCATGTCAGCCCGCCCTTCGCAACGTCCCCGCGTACCGGACCCGGACGGTCACGGTCGTGCCCGTGCCCGGCCGGGACTCGACCGACAGGGTGCCGCCGATGCTCTCGGCGCGCTCGCGCAGGCCGAGCAGCCCGTAGTGGCCCTCCCTGGCCAGGTCCTCGACGGAGGTCAGGGCGAAGCCCCGGCCGTCGTCGGACACGCACAGCACCACGGCGTCCGGTTCGACGGCGAGCCGGACGGTGACCGACCGGGCGCCCGCGTGCCGGGCGACGTTCGCCAGCGCCTCCCCGTGGATGGCGAGCAGCTCCCGCCTTCCACTGGGGGACAGGTCCGCGGCGGGGTCGATCCGGCATCGCAGGCGGACCTTGTGCCGATCGCGCCACGCTCCGCTCCTGGCCGCGACGGTCTCGGCGAGCGGCCGGTCGAGCGCCGGGTCGCGCAGCCCGGAGATGAGCTCGCGGGCCTCCACCGCCGCCACCCGGACGTGCTCGGCGATCGTGTGCGCCTCCCGGGCGGCGCGTTCGGGGTCGCGGCGCAGCCATAACGGCAGCGCGGTGGCGGCCAGCGCGACGCCGCCGAGCGTCTTGCCGACGGAGTCGTGCATGTCGCGCGCCAGCCGGAGCCGCTCCTGCGCGGCCGCGGCGATGGCCTCCGCGCGGACGCGCGCCCGGTCGGCGTCGGCGTTCTCCTCCAGCATCCGCCGCACCGTCCGGCCGGCGAACGCGGCCAGCGGATAGCAGGCGGGCTGCCCGACCAGCGCCTGGAAGGACGCGAGCGTGTGCTGCTGGGCCTCCGGGACGAAGGCGATCGTGCCGACGTAGCACAGCACGTGCAGGACCGACAGCGCCGCCACGCCCACCCGGTCGAACAGGAGCCCGGCCACCAGCGCCGTGAGCAGGGTGGACAGGAAGAACGGACCGAGCGGCCCGCCCAGCGCCAGGACGCCGAACGGGACGCCCGCGTCCAGCGCGGCGAGCAGCGGGTGCCGTTCCAGCAGCGCGACGACCCGCCCGGCGTGCCGGGCGGCCAGCCAGGAGACCACCCCGACGCAGGTGACCAGGGCGATGGCGCCGAAGGTCAGCCGGTCGCGCGGCAGCAGCAGCATCGACACCCCGGCCAGCGCCGTCCGCAGATGCATGATCAGCCGGAAGGTCTCGGTGACCCGCCCGGCCGGGACGCGGTCGGCCGCGGCGCCCGGTGCGGCGGCCGGTCCCCCGGGGGACCCGCCGGTCTCAGCGAAGTACCGCAACGACGTCCGCCCCCACGGTGAAGAGCATCGAGCCGAGGACCAGGATCATGATGGCGGGCAGCGACAGGGTCGTCGTCACCGCCGTGATCCGCGGGGTGTTGCGCTGCGCCTTGCGCTTGGCCCACTGCGCCGCCTGCCGCCGCATGTCCGCGCTGATCTGCTCCAGCGCCGCCGACAGCGGGGCGCCCAGCTCCTCCGACTGCAGCAGCGCGGTGATGAACTGGTGCAGCGACGCCGAGCGGTTGCGCCTGCGCAGCTCCTCGAAGGCCGCGCGGCGAGGCGTGCCGAGCTCCATCTGGCGCAGCGCGATCTGGAACTCGTCCGCCAGCGGCCCCGGCATGCTGCTCGACACCCGGCCCAGCGCCAGCCGGAAGCTCAGCCCGGCGGTGACGGTGACGGCGAGCACGTCGAGGAAGTCGGGCAGGGAACGTTCGATCTGCTCCCGCCGGGCGCGGACCCGGCTGTAGAGCAGCAGTTCGATCTGCCCCACGCCGAGCAGCGGCAGCAGGCTGGGCAGCCCGACGCCCGACAGCAGCAGGATCGCCGTGGTGAAGCCGAACAGGACGGCGAAACCGGCCGTCTGCCGGGCGTACACCTCCAGCGTCATGTCGCCGGGCCGTCCGGCGGCCTCGATCCGCTTGCGGATGCCGATCCGCCAGCGGCCGATCACGGCGAGCGCCAGCGGTGTGAACGGCCGGCCGAGCACGTCGGCCAGACCCCCCAGCGGGACGACCCCGCGCCGCCGGGCCGCCCGCGCCGCCGCCGGTGCCGCGGGGGCGTTCACCCGCTCGGACGAGCGCAGCATCGCGTACCCGGCCGTCGCCGCCAGGAAGCAGCAGGCCGCCGGCACGGCGCTGACCGCGGGGTTCACAGGTCGATCCTGGTGATGCGCCGGATGATGACCAGTCCGGTGACGAAGAGGGTGAGGGAGACGCCCAGCATCGCCTGCCCGACGGTGCTCCCGGCCATCTCCCGCAGGACGCCGGGCTGGATGAGGTTGATGAGCAGCAGCGCGCCGATGCCGAGCACGCCGACGGCCCAGTTGCTGACGACGGCCTCGCCCAGGATGGTGCGGATCTCCCGCCGGGTCTCCTTGCGCTCGTCGAGCGTGGTGGCGATGCCCTGGAGCGCGGTGACCAGCGAGCCGCCGGAGCGGGCCGCCACCAGCAGCGTGCTGACCAGCACCGCCAGCTCGCGGGAGGGGAGGCGCTCGCCGAGCTCGTGCAGCGTCTCGTCGATCGGCTTGCCGATGCGCAGCGCGGCGGAGGTGATGCGCAGCTCGGAGCGGGCGGGGTCCTCCAGCTCCTCGGCGGCCATCTCGATGGCGGTGCGCAGCACCAGCCCGGCCGACGAGGCGTTGGACAGCACCCGGGCCAGCTCGGGGAGCTGGGCGATGAACTCCTCCCGCCGCCGGTCCTCCCGGCGGCGCAGGAAGCCGAAGAACGCGAGGGCGACCCCGACTCCGGCGGCGACGCCGAACAGCGGGGCGAGGTAGGCGCCGATCAGCACGAGCACCGCGACGGTGCTGAGCGTCAGCAGCGTCAGGAACGTCAGCACGCTCATCCGCACCCCGGACGCGGTGAGGCGGCGTTCCACGACCCGGCCCGCTTCGGTGCCGCGCAGCCAGCGCTCGAACGCCTCGCGCGGGCCGCGGCCGAGCAGGCGCTCGCCGGTCACCGAGCGCTCGGCCAGGACCCGGCGCCGCTCCCAGCCGGCCAGGAACTGCATGAGTCCGAGGACGGCCACGGCCAGCGCCCCCGCCGTCAGCCACAGGATCAGTGCGGGCGTCACGCTCATCCCCCCACCTCCCTGACCGGGGCGGGGGCGGCGTCGAACCCGCCGGGGACGCTCTCGCCCCCCAGCAGCAGCCGCTCGACGAGCTGCGCGGGGAGCGCGTGCCGCCGGTGCTCGCCCCGCACTTTCAGGTCGGGCCCGAGCGGCTCGGCCGCGAACCGGGACACGGTCTGCAACCGGACGGCGGCCTGGGCCCCGTCCGTCCGGGACGCCACGGCGACCTCGGCGACCCGGCGGGTGCCGTCCGGGCCCCGGGTGAGGTGGACGACGGCGTCGACGGCGTGGACGATCTGGTCGCGCACGGCCTCGAACGGCAGGCGCAGGTCGCTCATGCTGCCCAGGGTCTGCAACCGGTGGACGGCGTCCTCGGCGGAGTTGGCGTGGACGGTCACCATCGACCCCTCGTGGCCGGTGTTCATCGCCTGGAGCATGTCCAGGGTCTCCGCGCCCCTGACCTCGCCGACGATGATGCGGTCGGGCCGCATGCGCAGCGCGTTGCGGACCAGATCGCGGATCGTCACCTGGCCGCGCCCCTCGATGTTGGGCGGGCGGGACTCCAGCCGGATCACGTGCTGCTGCTGGAGCTGGAGCTCCGCGGAGTCCTCGACGGTGACGATGCGCTCCTCGGCCGGGATGAACGCCGACAGGGCGTTGAGCATCGTCGTCTTCCCCGTGCCGGTGCCGCCGGAGATCACCACGTTGACGCGGGCGCGGATCAGCGCGGCCAGCAGCATCGCCGTCGCCGGGTCCACGCTGCCCTGGGCGACCAGCTCGTCCACCATGTAGGCGCGCGGGAACCGGCGGATCGTCAGCACGGGGCCGGTCAGCGACAGCGGCGGGATGATGACGTTGACGCGCTCACCGGTCGGCAGCCGGGCGTCCACCATCGGCGACGACTCGTCCACCCGGCGGTTCACCTGGGCCACGATCCGGTCGATGGTCTGGTAGAGCTGCTCCTCGTCGGTGAACCGGGTGTCGATGCGCTCCAGCCGCCCGCCGCGCTCGACGTAGACGTCGCCGGGGCCGTTCACCATGATCTCGGTGATGGAGCGGTCGGCCAGCAGCGGTTCCAGCACGCCGAGGCCGAGCGCCTCGTCCACGACGCGGCGGATCATCTGGCCGCGCTCGCCGGCCGACAGCACCGGCCCGTCGCGGCTGATGATGTGGCCGGTGACCTTCTCCAGCCGGGCGCGGCGCTGGGCCAGGTCGAGGTCGGCCAGCTCGTCGAGGCTGACCTCCTCCAGCAGCCGCTGCCGCCAGCGCGACACCGAGCCCGGATTGATCCGGTGCCCGTTCTGATGGGGTTCGCCCGTCCTGTTGCGCAGCGCCATCGCTCAACCTCCCGGCATGTGGACGGTCCTGGTGAACTCCAGGTCCAGCGGAACACCTGGAACCAGCAGCGGGGTCCGCACCGTGACCTCGCAGCTCACGCCGTCACCGGCGGCCGTGCCCACGGCGCGCGGCTCCCTCGCCCAGCCGGGCAGCGCGCCGCGGGCGGCGGCCGGGCACGCGCCGGGGTCCTGCCGCTGCGCGGCGACCCGCGCGCCCGTGCGGGCGGCGTTCTGCACCCGCTCGACGGACACCACGGCCACCAGCGCCTGCAGGCACAGCAGGATGCCGACCCCCGCGATCGGCAGCACGGCCGCGAACTCGACCGCGGCGGTGCCCGCGTCGCCGGCCCCGCGGGCGGGTCGCCCGCCGGCCGCCGTGCGGCTCATTCCTCCGCGCCCTTCTCCTCGTGGACGACCCGGGCCCGGGCGTGCAGGTCGAACAGGCCGCTCGTTCCGGGCAGCACGGCCGGGACCCGCACCGTCGCGGTGAACCAGTCGCCGTCCGCGCTCAGCCGCAGCCGGTCGGGGCGGTCCCACGGCGCGGCGATCCGGGACGCGACCCGTTCGCGGACCACCGGGCCGTCGGCCGCGCCGTTGCCGAGGACCGCGACCGCTCGGGCGCCCTCGCCGGCCGCCAGCGTCGCGTACACGGCGGTCACGCCCACCAGGACGACCTGGTAGGCGACCAGCATCAGGAGGCCGATGAGCGGGAGCACCGCCGCGAACTCGGTGACGGCGGCGCCCGAGTCGCCGCCGCCGCGCCGGGCCCGGTCGCGGGTCCTGCGGCCGTGCCCGGGGCGCCCGCGCCGCCGCGCCGCGCCCCATTCGTGCAGGCCGATCTCACGGGCCAGCGCCTCCACCGCGCTCCGGTAGGAGCTGGACGCGGCGTTGCCGGGGGCCCCGGTGTTCACCGCCTCCTCCACGGCGCGGAAGTCCGCCGGGACGGCCGTCTTCAGCAGCGGCGCGGTCAGCACCCGGCGGGCGAAGTCCGGCTGGACCTCGTCGCGGCGGGAGTGCCGGACGAGCACCACGCCCACGTCCTCCTTCTTGCGCACCGACAGCCGCTCCCACAGCCCGACCAGGCGCCGCACTCCCCGCAGCGCGGGCAGGTCGGGGCTGGCGGTGACCAGGACGCGGTCGGCCGTCTCGATGGCGACGGCGTTGGCATCGTTGAGCTGGGCGCCGCAGTCGACGATCACGGCGTCGTAGCGGGACCGCAGCGCGACCAGGATCTGCCGGGTCGCCGTCTCGGTCACCTCCTCGGCGCGCTCTCCCTCGGCGGGGGCGAGCAGGACGTGGGGCCCGTCGCGGTGCGCGAAGAGCGCGTCGGCGAGCACGGTGCCGTCCAGGTCGTCGGCCGCCGCGCCGAGGTCCGCGATGCTGCGGCGGTGGGTGATGTCGAGGTAGGACTGCAGGTCGCCCGTCTGCAGGTCCAGGTCCACCAGGCAGACCCGCCGCCCGGCGCCCACGGCGGACAGCGCCAGGTGCACGGCCAGCAGCGTGGTGCCGGTCCCGCCCTTGGCCCCGCACACCGCGACCGTGTAGCCGCGGCGGGAGGCGCCCGGGTCGCCGCCGGAGCCGGGGTCGAGGTGGTGCCGCATCGTCCGCGACCAGTCGGCCGCGGCGCCCGTCCGGTGCTGGAGCTCGGCCAGCGACGGGTGCGCGTCGATCACGCCGCGCGCGCCCGCCTCCATCGCCAGGCCCAGCTGGTCGGTGGTGGGCTCCTCGACGACGACGATGATCGCGAGCGCCGGGTGCCGGCCGGTCAGCTCGCGCACCAGGTCGGTGGTCGGGAACCCGTCGAGCGTGTGGTGCAGCAGCAGGACGTCGGGTTCGGCCTCGGCCGCCACCGCCGCCGCGACGTCGGCGGCGGTCGCCGCCTCCGCCGTCAGGACGACGCCGGTCAGCTCGTCCAGCAGGGCGCGCAGCACGGCCGCCGTCGGGAGGTCCCCGACGGCCAGCATGACGCGGATGCTCACGTCGTCACCTCACGGGGGCGGAGCAGAGCGGGGTCAGTTGCAGCTCGCCCGGTTCCCCGGCCTCGCTGATGAGCGCCAGCCGGATGCGGTTGGCGAAGCTTTCGGCGTAGGTGACCTTGAGGGAGTCGCGGCCGTCGAACGCGAACATGATCGCGACGTGCTCCCCCTCCCGCCGCCCGACCTGCAGGACCAGGGCGCGCGAGACGATCCGCGACGCGCAGGCCTGCCGCTTCCCCTGCGCCGGGAACGTGGCGTAGACGTCGGTCAGCGCACCGGCCCGCAGCCGGCCGGTGACGTTGGGGTCGACGGTCACCTGGAGGGTGATCGCCCGCTGGCCGGGCCGCAGGTCGGGCTGGGCGGTCAGCAGGTCCGGCACGAGGTAGGTGCCGGGCCGCAGCCGGGTGGCGGCCACCCGGTCGCCGATCTCCTCGGGCCGGTGCAGGATCCCGCTGGGCGGGATCCACCGGCGGGGCATCGTCCGCGTCGCCAGGGCGTCCGGACCTGGACGCTGGTAGGCGCCGACCTCCTTGGTCACGACCAGGACGCTGAGCTTCGGGCCGACCTCCGCGCGCACCGAGGCGACGTAGCGGTAGACCGAGGCGAACACGAAGGCGGAGCCGAGGACCGCGACGCCCAGCAGCACCGCGCCGCGCCGCTGCCGGGGGTTCACGCGGACCTCGCGGGATCGTCGGGGGCGCCGCTGGAGTGGGCGGCGGCCGTGCCCGCCGGGGGCAGGGCGATGGGCGTTCTCACGGGCGTCCTCACTGCGCTGGTCAGGATGGGGGTGGGGGAGTCGCCGAGCGGCACCGCGGCGCCGTCGCGGGCGGCCGGCGCGGCCTCCCGGCCGGGGGCCGGGTCCGGCGGGACGGGCGGCCAGCTCTGGTTCTGGTGCGGTGGGTCGGTCTGGGACATGCGGCAGGACGGGCAGATCTCGGAGGCCGTCGGGCGGCGGCACCAGGGGCAGTGCCAGAACCGCTCGCCCTGGACCAGCGCGCGGAACGCGGAGGGGGCGGTGCTGAACGCGACGAACTCCGCGTGCCGGCGGGTGCCCCAGTAGCGGGTGCCGAGCGGCTGCGGCGCGACGTCCAGGACCTTGTCCGGCCGGAACGCCTCGACCAGCCTGTCCCGGAGGCCGGGGAACTCCCCGTCCCGCCGCGCGACCAGCAGGTGGACCTGCCCGTCCGGAACCGGTTCGGGCGGGTCGACGGTGCCGGTGCGGCGGTTGACGGCGTCCACCCGGGACACCGGCGCGGCCCAGGCCACGAAGCCGGAGCCCGGCACGTACGACCGCACGTGCTGGCGCAGCCCGGCCGGCACGTTCGCCAGCCGGGTGACGCTGCCCATCCGGGCACCGGCCGCGACCTCCCGCTCCAGCCGCTCGCTCACCCGCGCCAGCAGCCCCAGCGGCATGTACCGCGCGGAGTGCGCCAGCAGGTCGGCGACGAGGGAGAAGGCCAGCGGCGGCAGCCGCAGCCCGAGCTCCGCGACCCGGTCGGTGTCCAGGAGGCCCCGGACGACCGGCAGCAGCCGCCGCGCCGGGGCGGCGTCCCATTCCGGGTAGACGACCAGGATCTCGGCGAAATCGGCCAGGTGGGCGGCGACCCGTTCGTAGGCGTCGGCGGTGCCGGTCAGAGCACTCGGCACGGTCAGCCGCTCGGCCGGCTCGGCCGGGACGTGGCCGGTGCTGGGTAGATCGCCGATGGCCACGACGGCACGGCGGACACGGTGCTCGTTCATCGCTCTCCAGGACCTCGGGTCGGTGGCGAACGGTGCTTGGTTGTCTTTGTTTAGACCCGATTATGTTGAGATGTCAAGCATCGGGGTAGGAAGCCGGAAAAGCTCCCTCGAGCGTTGATTGAGGGACTTTATTGGGCCCATCGGCCCTGCCCGCCGCGCCGCCCCGAGTTTTACCGTCGCGGCGGGACGGTCGATTGGCGGCCGGATTCAGCCGGGAAATGACAGAGAATGCGTAGTGACAGGTGAGGGCCGAACGGGACCGCGGCGGAGCCACCATCGTGCTGGTGGTGGGGATGACGCTGCTCCTGGTCGCCGCCACGATGCTGGTCGGCCGGCTGGCCTTCTCCAGCGACCTGCGCGGCCGCGCTCAGGTCGCGGCGGACGCGGCGGCCCTGGCGGCGGTGCAGCCGCTGCGCGAGTACGCCCTCGAACTGGCGCTCGCCGGGGTCGACCCCCGCGGGGCGGCCTACTGGGACGTCGGCGAGGACGCGGCGAGGGAGCGCGCGGCCCGCTACGCCGGGCTGAACGGGGCCGACCTGGTCGGGCCGGTCCGGTTGAGCGGGCTGCGCGGCCGCACCGCGAGCGTGTCGGTCGCGACCCGCGACTGCAAGGTGACCAGTCCGGTGCCGGAGGCGGGGGCGCCCGGCGCCGAGGAGACCACGAACCCTCCGCAAACGCCGCCCGCTCCCGGCGCCACGGCGTCCCCGCTCCCCACCGAGACCCGCCTGTGCCGGGACAGGTTCGGCGAGCGCGGCCTCGGCCGCTCCGGCACCGCGACGGCCGCCGCCCGGCTCGACCTGCCCTCCTGCGCCCGCGTCCCGGGGAGCGCCGGGACGCCGCGGCTGATCTGCGACGGCGTGCGGGCCTGGCCCGATGGCGACCGGACCGCGGTCAGCCGCAGGTTCCGGGCGAACCTCGTCGACGCCGACGACCCCGAAACCTATGGCGGCGAGCCCGACGGCGCCGTCCCCAACCCCCCGCCCGGCACCCCGCCCGCCGCGGCGCGCGTGCTGGCCGAGACCTACCGGCGGATCGGCCCTGGGACCGGGCCCTGCACCCGGCTCGCCGCCCGGCCGCCGGGCGGCGACGACGCATCACGGAAGGAATTCGATGAGCGCTGGAGGCGCGCGGCCTGCGACGGATCCGGATTCGTCCGCGAGGTGCACCGACTGGCCGGGCTCGAGCTCCCCGGCGGGACCGGCGCCCAGCGCGCCTACGGCGCCCCCGTCCGGCCGGGCGAGGAGAAGGCCGCCGACCTGGTGTTCTTCCGAAGCGAGGACGGTCGGCCCGACCGGGTCGGCATCGTACTGGACCCCGTCGCCCGCACCTACGCCGAGTTCACCGGCGACGGCCGCGCCCGGATCACGGGTTACGGCGCCCCCGGCACCGCCGGGGCCCCGGCGGCCTTCACCCGTCCCGCGCAGCACCGGTAGCGACCGGTGATCGCGCTCGTCGCGGGAGGCGCGGCGGCCGGCGGAGCCGTCGGCTGGTTCGCCGCGCCGCACGCGTGGCGCTTCCTGCCGGAGCAGGCGCGCGCCCGGCGGGCCGCCCGGCTGGCGCCGAGACTGGCGGTGGCGTCCGCGACGGCCGCCGTCTGGGCCTTGCTGGCCTGGCGCATCGGGCTCGTTCCCGAGCTGCCGGCGTTCCTCTACCTGGGGACCGTCGGCACCCTTCTCGCGGCCGTGGACCTGGCGGTCAGGCGGCTGCCCGACCTGCTCGTCCTGCCGTCCTACCCGATCGGCACGGGGCTGCTGATGGTCGCCACGCTGGTGGCCGCCGAGTTCTGGCCGTTGGTGGGCGCGCTGGCGGGCGCGGTGGCGCTGTGGGCCGCCTACGCCGTCCAGCGGCTGTTCGCGGCGCGGTCGATCGGGCGGGGGGACGTCAAGCTGGCAGGGGTCCTCGGCCTGTACCTGGGCTGGCTGGGGTCGGGCGCCTGGCTGCTCGGATTGGTCGCCGGTTTCCTCTTCGGCGGCCTGTTCGGGATCGCGCTCATAGCGCTCCGCAAGGCGACGAGAAAGACAGAGATACCGTTCGGGCCGTTCATGCTACTGGGTGCGCTGTTCGCCATAGCGATGAGCTGAGCATCGGACAGCGGCTCGGGTGGGAGCGCTTCCAGTGCTCTATTGATCGCATCTGCGGTGATTATATGGTTGCTTTTAGTTGGGTTCGTGTGGTCGGGCTTCTGGTGCTGGCCGAGCATCTGAGAACCCCGGATGACCTGCTCAGCGAACTCACCGAGGTCGCAGCCAGGGGGCCGGCTCGCTGCTCCCGCGCGCGTCGATAGCGCGTGCCAAGAGCGCCGGGCCAACAACGGCCCGCGCCATGGGGATTCGAGTGGACGGCGTTGTACTCGTCGCCGAGATCGTCGATGTCGACGATCGGCCGAACAGTAACGGTTCGAGAAGAACCTCAACGGCTCAGCCAACCGGATCGTGTTCGAGGGTCCGACGCGGGTAGCGTCCCCCACCCACCCAAGGTGCGCCCTCTTGCAAGATCCTGATCTACCTGCCCGGGCGGGCTCGTCCGGGGCGAGATCAGATGCTCTTCCGCAGCCTGAGGACTGTGGTGTCGACCCGCCTAGACGACAGACATCGCACGCGCGCGGGTGGGCTGCGGGCGGGAAGAAGCGGCTTGGTGGTGCCGGGGGCCGTTCAGTACCCCGCGTTGTTCCTCCGGCCCATGCAGTGCTGACGTCCGGCATCGCCGCAGGCGGCGGGGGTCCGGCCCCACTCTCGGCGCCCGGTCGGCTCAGACCCGCATCCGCGTCCTAAAGGCAACGGATCATGTGGTGTGTGCATTACAGGCAATCTCCTGAGCGGTCAGGCGTGGTCGGTCCCTCGGGGTGGAGGGGGCCGACAAGAAATCTTTGGCGGTCTTGACCGGTCCACAGCCCTTGCGTGCAGGGAGCTTTGGAGAGTCTTTGCAGGTGGGTCGCGTCTTTGGGATGGGCTTGACGAAATATGGGGCCGCTTGAACCTGTTGTGGGTCTGTGACCGACGGGGAAGCCCGTCCGGAGCGCCCGACCAGATCATGAAGGGCGCGTCGAGTCCCTGATCATCAGGACGGCCGATCAAGGTACGTCCGCCGCCGAGTCCGCAGAGCGCCGATCACGGCGCAGCGGAGCCGGGGACCCACCGAAACACCGGGGTGAATCCGCACCCCCGCAATGCGCGGGGCCGCGGTAGGGCCACTTCCACGCCCGAACCCGACAGCTAACCCGGTAGGCGGACTGGAAGAACTCAGGAGAACCTTCGCATGACCGCTCGTACCTTCAACATGACCAAGCGCATGGGCGCCCGCGTCACCGCCGGAGCCGTCCTCTCCCTGGCGGGCGCGTTCGGCTTCGCCTCCCTGGCCCCGTCCGCCCAGGCGGACGCCAAGCCCGCGAACACCGTGCACGTCGCCCCCGTGTCCAAGGCCGACGCCAACGGCGCCCAGGCCGGCGCCTCCGCGCAGGACGTCATCAACCTCGCCCGCACGCAGGTCGGCACCCACGAGGACGCCTCGGGCAACAGCAAGTTCAACAACTGGTACGTCGGCTCGCCGCTGGGCGAGCAGAACGCCCACCGCATCGGTGCCGGCAGCGCCTCGGTCTACAAGGGCCAGTCGTGGTGCGACATGTTCGTGTCCTGGCTGGGCCAGCACACCGGCACCAAGGGCATGGGCGCCGACGCCTACACCGTCAGCCACGCCAAGTGGTTCAAGAAGACCGGCCGCTTCGGTGAGACCCCGAAGCCCGGCGCCGTGGTCTTCTTCGCCTGGAACGGCGGCGGCATCAAGGGCGTCGAGCACGTCGGCATCGTCGTGAAGGACAACCACGACGGGACCATCAACACCATCGAGGGCAACACCGGCGACGCCGTGAAGAAGAAGGTCCGCGACACCTCCACCGTCGCCGGCTACGGCTACCCCGAGTACCGGTGAGCTGAGGCCGTTCAGCGGCCCCTTGCCCCGCACCGTCCAGTGGTGCGCCCCCCTTCTCCCTCCCTGCGCGATCACACCCACGTCGCGAGCACGCCCACGTGCCGTGCGCCGGGTCCGTCATGCCCCAACGGCGAGCCCCTCACGCCCGAAGGCGTGACCCGGCGCACGGACCACCGAGCAAAGGACGAACATGCAGCAGCGAGTCATCGACACCGCCCTGATCGGCACCGCCCTCGCGGGCCTGCTGGTGACGGGCGTGGCGGCCGGGGCCACTCATGGGAGCCCGGCGGACGAGCCGGCGGCGCAGAAGGTCACCGGACAGCAGGTGGCCGCGCACAAGGCCGCCGGGCAGCAGTTGATCGGGCACAACGTCACCGACCAGCTGGTGTCCGGGCACAAGGTCACCGGGCAGCGGGTGTCCGAGCCCAAGGCGACCGGGCAGCAGGCGACCGGGCAGCAGGCGACCGGGCAGCAGGTGACCGGGCAGAACGACATGAAGGCCGCCCGCCATGCCACCGGCAAGGTCGCTCCGAAGAGCCACGCCGTTCTGGCGGGCAGCACCACCGCGTCCTACTTCTGGGACGACGGCTCGGGCGTGAACGGTGACACCGGCGCCCCCGCCGGCGGCAAGCCGATGCAGAAGGGCCTGTTCGCCAGCCCGAGCTGGCCCATGCACACCAAGGTGAAGGTCACCTACAAGGGCCGCAGCGTCACCGGCTTCGTCGGCGACCGCGGGCCGGGCGAGCCGTCGCACCGCGGCGTCATGCTCGACCTCGACACCTACACCTTCCGCCACCTCGTGGACGGCAAGAAGCCGAGCAGCAAGTACAACACCGGCACCTCGGCGGGCCACCTGAAGGGCGTCAAGTACGAGGTCCTGTCCTGGGGCCACGGCGCCGGCAAGAAGGGCGCCCCGAAGCCCCTCGGCTGACCAGACAGCCCAAGCCTCACCACAGGCCCCGCTCCCGTCCTCGGACGAGAGCGGGGCCTGTCACGTCCGGGCGTCAGCCTGCCGCCCCGGACAGCGCTGCGCAGGGACGCCTCGACGGCCTGGCGCCGCCCGCTGAGAGCGCGGTTACTCGCTTTGCGCCTGCTTCCACCGTTCTTGCATGCTCGCCATCTCCGACGCGGCGAAGAGGGAGAAGTCGCGCAGCTTGGCCAGGCGCGCCCCGGTCACCACCAGGTCGCCGCCTCGGTCACCGACCCCGCATGGCTCGCCGGCGTCCCGGCCGACCGGCCCGCGGTGATCGTCGCCGAAGGGCTCGTCCAGTACCTGGCCAAGGAACAGGTCGCCGAGCTCTGCGCAGGTATGGGGAGGCGTGGAGTCCGCTAGAGGGTGCCGTCCGGGCGTGTTAGGACTGGGATGGGGCGCCATCCAAGCGCTCTTTGGCGAGGGAGTGCGGTAGGGAGTACCAGTGGGGTTCGACGCGGGAGCAATCCGGGTAGTCGCCTGCGACATCTTCGGGACGACCGTCGACTGGCGGACGGGGGTCGCCGAGCAGGTGGCGGCGATCGCTGCGGAGCGCGGTGTCGCGTTGGAGGGTGAGGCCTTCGCCGACGATTGGCGCGAGCGGTACCTGCCGTCTATGCAGCGGGTCAGTAGCGGGGAGCGGGAGTGGGCGTACCTCGACACGCTGCACCGGGAGTCACTCGACGAGCTGCTGGAGCTGCACGGCGTCGCGGACGCTTTCGACGAGGACGCGCGGCGGCGCCTCGTCCGGGCCTGGCACTGTCTGCCGGTGTGGGACGACTCGGTGGACGGCCTCGCCGGGCTGCGGGAGAGGTACGTGGTTGCGGCGCTGTCCAACGGCGGGTTCGCCCTGCTGACGAACCTGGTCAAGGGGGCGGGGCTGCCGTTCGACTGCATCCTGTCGGCGGAGCTCGCCCGCACGTACAAGCCCGAGCCGGAGGCGTACCTGACGGCGGTGCGGCTGCTGGACGTGGAACCGGCGGAGGTCCTGATGGTCGCCGCGCACAAGTGGGACATCGACGGCGCCAGAGGGGCGGGGCTCGCCACCGCGTTCCTGGAGCGTCCGCTGGAGAAGGGGCCCTCTCTCACCGCCGACCGAGCGGACGACGTGGAAAGCGACCTGGTCGTGAGCGGGTTCGGTGAACTCGCCGTCCTGCTGGAGGCCGGGCGGCGGCCCTAGGGCGCGGACGCCGCCTCGCCTGGGGCCTCCACCTTCCCGGCGATGTGTTCCAGGGCGGTGAGGTCTTCCGGTGCCAGGCGGTCGATGAAGTGGTGGCGCACCGATTCCAGGTGCGCGGGGGCGGCGTCGACCAGAGTGTCCAGGCCGTGTTCGGTGAGGACGAGGAGGCAGCCCCTTCCGTCGGCCGGGTCGGGTGCGCGCCGGATGAGGCCGCGCGCCTCCATGCGGGTGGCGTGCCGGGAGAGGCGGCTGCGCGACCAGCCCATCTTCGCGGCCTGCTCGTGCAGGGTGCCGGCGTGGTCCGGCCGCTCCGACAGCGTGCTGAGCACCTCGTAGTCGGGCTCGGAGAGGCCGGCCTGGGAGAGGTCGCGCGCGGTGCCGGTCTGGACGGCGATCACCATGCGGCGGAACGCCCGCCACGCTCGTTCCTCGTCCGGGGTCAGCCAGCGCACGGGTTCGTCCGACGGTTTCTTTGACATGTAAACAACCTATCGCCTATGTTCATTTACATGTCAACGAAACAGGTGCGCGTTCTCGTCCTGGTGTGCAGCACCCGCCCCGGTGCCCTCGGCCCCGCGGTGGGGGCGTGGCTGACGGAGACGATCACGCCCCGGGCCGCCGAACTCGGCGCCGAACTGGTGCCGCTGGCTCTCGCCGACCTCGGGCTCCCGTTCCTCGACGAGGAGGACCATCCGTCCTCGGGCGTGTACCGCAACGAGCACACGCGCAGGTGGAGCGCGATCGTGGACGCCGTCGACGGCCTCATCGTCGTGACGCCGGAGTACAACTACGGGATGCCCGCGTCCCTGAAGAACGCGCTGGACTACCTCTCCCGCGAGTGGGCGTGGAAGCCGATCGGGTTCGTCAGCTACGGCAACACCTCGGCGGGCACGAGGGCCGTGCAGCACGCCAAGCAGGTGGTGACCACGCTGCGCCTCGTACCGCTGGGGTCCACCGTCGCGCTCCGCATCGCCGACGCCGTGCACGACGGGGAAGTGCGGCCCGCCGCCGCTGCCGGCGAGGCGGCGATCGATGTCCTGGACGAGCTGGTCCGGGTCGCGCACGCGCTCCGGCCGATGCGGGAACAGGCGCGTGCCGCATCGTCGGCCGGACCCGAGCCTGGCTCCTACCTGCGGCGACTGAGGCCGGACGACGCCCCCGAGGTGACCGTCCTGCAGCGGTGCTGCTGGGTGGACGAGGCCCTCGCCAACGACCCCCTGACCGTCCCCGCGCTGCACGAGTCCGTAGAGCAGGTACGTGACTGGCTCGCGACCTGGCAGGCGATCGGGCTGTGGCGGGACGGCCGGCTCCTCGGCATGGTCCGGACCCGCCGCGACGACGCCGAATGGCATGTCGGACGGCTCGGCGTCGTCCCCGACCTGCGAGGGCGCGGCCTGGGACGCTGGCTGCTCCAGACGGCCGAGGCCGCCGCCGACCCGTCCTGCCGCCGTATCGTGCTCTCCACCGGAGCGGGCAGCCGGAACAACATCGCGCTCTACCGGAGCGAGGGATACCAGCCCGCTCCCCTGACCGGCGAGGACGGCACCATCCGCCTCACCAAGGAGCCCGGCCTTGGAATAACGGTGGTGTGACGTCCGCTGTAGGCATCGACGGATCACACGAGGGGGACGAGGACCATGGCGACCGAGAGGGCTCTGCTCGCGGGCGGTTGTTTCTGGGGGATGGAAGAGCTGTTCCGGCGGCAGCCTGGAGTGGTCTCCACGCGGGTCGGCTACAGCGGCGGCGACGTGCCCAACGCCACCTATCGCAACCACGGGTCTCACGCCGAGACCATCGAGGTGGTCTACGACCCCGACCAGACCGACTTCCGGGCGCTGCTGGAGTTCTTCTTCCAGATCCACGACCCCACGACCGTGGACCGGCAGGGCAACGACATCGGCGCGAGCTACCGCTCCGCGATCTTCTACACCTCCGACGAGCAGCGGAAGGTCGCCGAGGACACCATCGCCGACGTCGACGCCTCCGGCCTGTGGCCGGGCAAGGTCGTCACGGAGGTGACCGCCGCCGGTGACTTCTGGGAAGCCGAGCCCGAGCACCAGGACTACCTGCAGAAGTACCCGAACGGCTACACGTGCCACTTCCCCCGTCCAGGCTGGAAACTGCCCAAGCGGACCGCCGAAGCCTGAGAGCGGCGCGGGGGCGTGGTCTACGAGTTCCGGAGTCGCAGGGGAGCCTCCCAGGTGGCGGTGATGTCGCGTGCGACGTCACGGAGGAGCTCGATGAGCAGGCCTGCGAGTGGTGTGAGGCTGGCGTCGGTTCTGGTCACGGCGTAGAGCTGGCGGTAGGACCTGGGGTGGGCCAGTTCGCGATGGGTGGTGCCAGGTGCGCGCGTCAGAGCCAGGCGTGAGACCAGGGCCACTGCGATGCCCGTGCCGACGAGAGCCTGTGCGACGTCGTAGGACTCGGTCTCGAACCGCACGGTGGGAGTGAAACCGGCCTCGCGGGCAGCGTCGTGGAACTGTTCGCGGGCCGCATGGCCGGCCAGGATGGACACCCACGATTCGTCCCGCAGTTGTTCGAGGCGGAGTTCGGCGTCCGCGGGCCGGCTGGCCAGTGGATGGTCGTCGGGGAGAACCACGACCATCGGGTCCAACAGGAGCGAGTGGGCCCGCAGGTGCGGGGGCGGCGCGAGCGGCTTGCCCCAGGAGGCGACGATGGCCACGTCCAGGTGCCCCGCGCTGATCTCGTCCACTCCGCGTCCGGACACCACGTCCATGACGGAGACGTCGGCGGCCGGATGGCGGTGTCGCAGGGCCGTCAGGGCCGGTGGCAGCAGGTGCAGGGCAGCCGCCTGGAACGTCCCGATCCGCAGGCGGAGCGAGAGGTGGCCGAGCAGTGCGGCCAGTTCGGCCTCGGCTCTGTCCGACGCCTCCTCGACAGTTCGTCCGTGGGAGGCGAGCAGCGCACCGGCCGCGGTGAGCGTTGCTCCGCGAGGACCGCGGGTGACCAGGGGCAACTGCCAGTCGCGCTCGGCCTTGGCCACCTGCTGGGTGACCGCCGCGGGCGTGAGCTGGAGTGCGTGAGCCGCCGCCGTCAGGGAACCGTGCCGCTCGATCAGGGCGAGAAGGCGCAGCTGTCCCGGATCCACCAGCATTCACTAATCCTAACGCTGAACCCCTTCCTTTTAACTTCTCTTAGGGGCACGAGACGGGAAGCCTGGTGGTGCACCCATCGGCCGCGCTCCCCGGAAGGGGCTCTTCCCCATGCCCACGCATGTGCCCGTCTTCATCGTCACGACCCTGCTGCTGGCGATGCTGCCAGGCGCGAGCCAGGCCCTGATGATCCGGCAGGTTCTGGACGGCGGCCAGCGCACGCTCCGAGGGACGCTCGCGGGCAACGCCAGCGGCTTCGTGCTGTGGTCCACGGCCGCCGCGGCCGGGCTGTCCGCCGTCCTGCTGGCCAGCCCCGCCGCGTACACGGTGCTCCGGATCGCAGGCGGCATCGTGCTGATGATCCTCGGGGTGAGGACGCTGCGGACCGCGCTCACCACCGTCTCCGCCCCCACGCCCTACGACGGCGAGCGCAGCACCGGCTTCGCGGGCGGATATCTCACCGGGTTGATCACCAATCTCGGCAACCCCAAGGCCGGCGTGTTCGCCATCTCGGTGCTGCCCCAGTTCGTGACCGAGGAAGGCCCGGTGTTCCTGTCGACCGTCGCACTGGGAGCCCTGTGGGCGCTCGTCAGCGCCTCCTGGTACATGTTGCTCACCTGGGCCGTCAGCCGGGGGCGCGCCCTGGTATCGCGGCCGACCGTCCTGAGGGGGCTCAGCGTGACCACCGGTGTCGTCCTGCTGGGGCTGGGCGCCGCGGTGGCAGCAGGTGTCTGAGGGAGGAGCGAGGAAGCCGATGACGTACGCCATGACACCGGACGGAACCCGCATCGCCTACCAGATCCAGGGCCGGGGGACGCCGCTGGTCCTGCTCGCGGGCCAGGCCAACGATCACCACTGGTGGGACGCGGTTCGTGCCGACTTCCATCCCGCTCGCAGCACGGTCACGCTCGACTACCGCGGCACCGGCGACAGCGACAAGCCCGACGCCCCCTACAGCACCGAACTGTTCGCCCGGGACGTCATCGCCGTGCTCGACGGGCTCGGCATCGACCGGGCCGACGTCTACGGCACGTCCATGGGCGGACGAGTGGCCCAGCACATCGCGGCCCGTCACCCCCGCCGGGTAGGCGCCCTGGTTCTCGGCTGCACCTCGCCCGGCGGCCCGCACAGCGCCGAACGCGGCAACGACGTCCGCCGAGCCCTGGCACAACCTCAGCCTGAGGCCGCGCGCCAGGCACTGCTGGAGTTGATGTACACCCCGCGATGGCTCGCCTCCCATCCCGGCCCCCACCACACCCTCGGCGACCCTCGCATGCCCGCCCACGCACGGCGCCGCCACCTCGTGGCCAGCAACCAGCACAACGCCTGGGACCTTCTGCCGGGCATCAGCGCCCCCACTCTGGTCGTCCACGGAAGTGACGATCTGCTGAATCCGGCCGCCAACGCACCCCTGGTCGCCGACCGCATCCCCGACGCCCGACTGCACCTGATTCCCAACGGCCGGCATGCCTACTTCGAGGAGTTCCGCGCCCACGCCAGCCCCCTTGTCCTGGACTTCCTCACCACCGCGCACAAGCCGTAAGTGCCTGCGGAGCCGAGTTCGCCAAAACGATGGGCCCGGCGGCGACGTTGGGGCCGCGGACTGAACGCGCCGAATCCACCGACGGGTGTCGGTGGGCGTCACTACGCTCCCCACCATGATCAAGTCGAGCGTCGCGCTTCCGGACGAGGACACCCTGGAAATGCCGAGGTCGTGGATGCGGCATCTGCATCCGCGACGCGGCGGGCATCCGGGGCCGAAACTCGCATCGGCCGACGTCCGCGAGGACGACCTGCTCGCTCGCTACGCAGGCCGGATCGAGGAACTTCTCGACCATTCCAAGACCGACCCGGCGCTGGCCGCCGCGGCGCGCGAGCATCTGGACAGCAAGGGGAGCGCGCTCGGTGCGGCGGCGATCGTGGCCGTCCACGGCGCCGAGAAAGCGCACCTGGACCCGTCGCGACAGGAGGAGGCGCTCAAGCGCCTGCGCGCATTCATCGCGCAGACCGACGACGCCGAATACCGGCACATCGTCTCGCTTCTCGCTGGGCTGCGCACGACGCCGGTACGGCGGATTCTCGCCGCCTACCTCGTCCCGACCGAACTCGACTGGGTGGCCGAATGTTGCGCGGCACCTGCGAACTCCGTGCCGCGGGAGATGCTGCTCCGGTCACTGGGCTCGGCCGAGCATCTCGAAATCCTCGGCGCCGGGGCCCATATCTCCGTCTCGGACTGCTACTACGTCGAGAACCTCATCACTCTGGCGGACGGCGTGGGCCCTGCGATCGCCCCGTTCATGGCCGAGGCGTTCGATCTCTTTCACGACAGCGCGCCCCGCCGCAAAGGCTTGCTGGACGTCCTGAGCCGGTTGCCCGGCGACGAGACGTTCCGGCAGATGCTGGAGCGCGCGGGAAACCTTCACATGATGGCGGCGCTGCGGGACGGCATGCGGCGATTCCCGGTCCGCGCGATTCGCGTTCTGGCGGCAACGTCGGCAGGGGACGCCAAGGCACGCGCCTTGCTGACCGACCATCTGCGGGCGCATGCGGAACTCGTGAAGCAGGTTCTCCCAGACCTGCCCGCCGGGAGCCGCGCTGTCGTGGAGGAACTGTGGGCGGCCGACGACCGGTCTCCGGACGCGGCGGCGGACGAGGTGCCGCGCCCGCTGGCCCTCCCGCGGTGGGAGCGGACGGAGCCGAAGGCCAAGCCGGTCGTCGTCAAGGGCCTGCCGGTCTCGCGGGAGCGGGCGATGGCGTGGGCACCGGACGAACGCGACGACTGGCTGAACAGAAAGATCGTCACACTCGTGGCGGGGGGCCACTCGTTCGGGCGGGTTCCGGTCCCTGCCGCGCACACGGAGAGCTGGGCGCGGCGGGTCGCGGAGGCCCGGTCCCCGTCGACCGATCTGGGCCGGATGCTCTACTGGCAGGGCGCGGTCCTGGCGGCGGGGCCCGAAGACCTCGTCCGCCCCGTCCTGGCCGAATGGCAACCCGACTGGCGCCACGAGCGTGGGCTGGGCAGGAAAGGGGACCCCTACGACCCGGATTCGTGGCTCCGCGTCATCATCGCTCGGTACGAGCTCGACGCCCTCCCGGTCGCGCTCGGCTACGCGCGGGCGCGGCCCGCGAACGGCGCCGAACTGCTGCTGCCCTTCCTCGACGGCGATGTCGCGAACGCGATGGCGGACTGGCTGCAACGGAGCCCGACGGCGCGTGGTGCAGCGACCGCCTGGTTCATCCGGCACGGAAGCGCTGCGCTTCCCTACCTCCTGCCGGCCGCGGTCGGCCGCGCAGGCAAGGCGCGCAAGGCCGCCGAGCACGCCCTGCGCCTCCTGGCCGCCCAGGAAGGTCCGGACGCCGTCCTCGACTTCGCGCGTGCGCATGACGAACGAGCCGTTGAGCCGATCAGGACCGCCCTGGACGCGGAACCGGACGAAGCGTCGCGTACCCGCAAGAAGCCACCCGCTCACCTGGCGGTGAACGCAGAGGTGCTGCCGCAGGTTCTGCTGCGGGGCGGGGCGCGCGCGCTGCCCGTGCCCGCCGTGCGGAACCTGCTCACGCTGCTGGCGATGTCCACGCCCACCGAACCCGATCCCGACCTCGGTGGCGTCCTGGACGCGTGTGACGACCAATCGCTGTCCCGCTTCGGCTGGGCGCTGTTCCAGCACTGGCGTGAGAACGGTGCCGAGCCCCGTGAGGGCTGGCAGTTCGCCGCGCTGGCCTGGCTCGGGGACGACACGACCGTGCGCGAGCTCGTCCCGATGGTCCGGGCCTGGCCGGGGGAGGGCGGCCACCACCACGCGGTGCGTGGGCTCGACGTGCTCGCCGCTATCGGGTCCGACGTAGCGCTGCGCGAGATCCATGCCATCGCGCAGAAGGTGAAGTTCAAGGCGCTGAAGCAGCGGGCGCAGGAGAAGGTCGAGCAGATCGCCGCCGCACGAGGCCTCACCACCGAGCAGCTCGGTGACCGCCTGGTTCCCGACCTGGGGCTGGACGCCGACGGCACCCTCGTCCTCGACTACGGCCCGCGCCGGTTCACCGCCGGATTCGACGAGGCGCTCAGGCCGTACGTCATCGACCAGGCCGGGAAGCATCGGTCGTCCCTGCCCAAACCCGGGCAGCGCGATGACGCCGCCCTGGCGCCCGCCGCCTACCGGCGCTTCACCGACCTGAAGAAGGACGTCCGTGCCGTCGCCGGGCTCCAGCTCCAGCGCCTCGAACGGTCGATGACGACGGGACGCCGGTGGCCGCTGCCGGAGTTCCGCGAGTTCTTCGCCGGACATCCGCTGGTGTGGCACATCGCGCGGCGCCTGGTGTGGATCGCCGAGCACGGCGACACCGTGACGGCGTTCCGGCTCGCGGAAGACCGCACGTTCGCCGGCGTCGACGACGACGCCGTCGCGGTGCCCGACGACGCCGCCATCGCCATCGCGCACCCGCTGCACCTCGGGAAGGCGCTGCCGGCCTGGGCCCAGGTGTTCGCCGACTACGAGATCCTGCAGCCGTTCCCGCAGCTCGGACGGGAAGTGCACGCGCTCACCGGCGAGGAGAAGGCGGCGGCCCGGCTGACCCGGTTCGAAAAGGTGACGGTGCCGTTCGGCAACGTGCTCCGGCTGGAGCGGCGCGGCTGGTACCGAGGCCCCGTGGATTCCGACGGCGGGATCTCGTGTCTCGTCCGCCCGGTCGGCGACGGCCGCTACGTCGTCGTCACGCTCGCGACAGGACTGTATGTGGGCTATGTCAGCGAGTCCGGCGATCAGACCATCGAGGCGGTCTGGGTCGGCTCCGACCCCGCTCCCGAGCACTTCTCCCACAGCGCGTCCGGGGCGGCACTTCACAGCTTCGGTGAACTGGACGCGGTGACCGCCTCCGAAGTGCTCGCCGACCTCACCGCGGTCGTCTCCCCCTGAACCGGCCGCACATCACGGAAGCGCAGGAGTGTCGGCGCCGCCGAGCAGGACGAGCGGGATTCAGGAGTTGAAGAATTCTTCAATTTGGTAGGATTGCAATCCGATGATGGGTTCGTGCCCGTGCGGCGGGTCACAGAGCGAGGAGATCGGCGTCATGGGACGTGGGCGGGCGAAGGCGAAGCAGGTGAAGGTCGCGCGGCGGCTGAAGTACGGCAGCGTGGGCGGCGATCTCGAGCGACTGCGTCGGGAACTGGACGTCGGCGCCTCCCCGTCACAGGTCGCGGACGGTGAGGAGGAGACGCAGGGCGGTCCGGACGGCTCCGGCGGAGACCGCTGATGCCGGTTCCGCTGTTCCAGGCCAAGGCCGAGCTGTTCAAGACGCTGGGGCATCCGGTGCGGGTGCGGGTTCTGGAGCTGCTGTGCGAGCGGCCGATGCCGGTGCGGGACCTGCTGGCCGCGATCGAGGTGGAGCCGTCCAACCTGTCCCAGCAGCTGGCGGTGCTGCGCAGGGCCGGGATCGTCACCGCGCGCCGCGAAGGGGCGACGGTGATGTACGAGCTGGCCGGCGGGGACGTGTCGGAGCTGATGCGCGCGGCGCGGCGCATCCTCACCGAGCTGCTGGCCGATCAGGGGCGGCTGCTGGACGAGCTCATGGCCGAGACACCGTGACCGCAGCCTCTCCGGCCCGGCGGCTGAGCGGTCTTCTCCCACGCCGGTCGGACTGGACGCCCGCGCGGCGGTCGGCGGGCCGGGACCTGACGGCCGGGCTGATCGTGGCGGTGGTGGCGCTGCCGCTGGCCCTGGCGTTCGGGATCAGCTCCGGCCTCGGTGCCCAGGCCGGGCTGGTCACGGCGATCGTGGCGGGCACGCTGGCGGCGGTGTTCGGAGGCAGCAACCTGCAGGTGTCCGGGCCGACGGGCGCCATGACGGTGGTGCTCGCGCCGATCGTCGCCCGGCACGGGGCCGGCGGCGTGCTCATGGTCGGGCTGATGGCCGGGCTCATCCTGCTGGGGATGGCCGCGCTGCGCGCGGGACGGTTCGCGGCGCTGCTGCCCACCCCGGTCATCGAGGGGTTCACCGCCGGCATCGCCGTGGTCATCGCCCTCCAGCAGGTGCCCGCCGCGCTCGGGGTGACCGGCCCGCACGCGGAGAAGGTATGGCAGTCGGCGGGGCAGGCCGCCGTCCGGTTCGCCGGCCATCCCACCGCGGCGGCTCCGGCCATGGCGGTGGCGGTCGCCGCGGTGATGCTGGCCGGCGCCCGGATACGTCCGGCGGTCCCCTTCTCGCTCATCGGCATCGTGGGGGCGACCCTGGTCGCCGAGGCCGCCTCTCTGGACGTCGCCCGGATCGGTGCGCTTCCGTCCGGGCTGCCCGCTCCGTCCCTGGGATTCCTGGACGCCGGTGCGGCGATGGCGCTGCTGCCCTCGGCGCTGGCGGTGGCGGCGCTGGCCGCGCTGGAGAGCCTGCTGTGCGCCAAGGTCGCCGATGGCATGAGCGTCGGCGAGAGGCACGACCCCGACCGCGAGCTGTTCGGTCAGGGCGTCGCCAACCTGGCCGCGCCGATGCTGGGCGGGGTGCCGGCGACCGCGGCGATCGCGCGCACCGCCGTCAACGTCCGGGCCGGCGCCCGGTCGAGGCTGGCCGCCCTCACCCACGCCGCCGTGCTGGCCGTCATCGTCCT
Source organism: Actinomadura sp. NPDC048955 (assembly GCF_040649435.1). Lineage (NCBI taxonomy): Bacteria > Bacillati > Actinomycetota > Actinomycetes > Streptosporangiales > Thermomonosporaceae > Actinomadura > Actinomadura sp. NPDC048955. Next base: position 109,696 of record NZ_JBEZJI010000019.1, on the reverse strand, counting down.
CGCCGCGGGGAACCTGGTCGGCCGCATCCCGCTGGCCGCGCTCGCCGGGGTGCTGCTGGCCACCACCGTCCGCATGGTGGAGGTCGGGTCGCTGCGCGCGATCGCGCGGGCCACCCGCGGCGACGGGGTCGTCCTGGTCCTGACCTTCGCGGTCACCGTGGTGTTCGATCTGATCACCGCGGTGGCCGTCGGTGTCGCGCTGGCCGTCGTGGTGGCGCTGCGCGCCGTGGCCGCCTCGGGCCGGCTCGACGAGGTCCCCCTCAAAAGCGGCGACGGCGACGGCGGCCAAACCGCCGAGGAGCAGCGGCTGCTGGACGAGCACATCGTCGCCTACCGCTTCGACGGCCCGCTGTTCTTCGCCGCCGCGCACCGCTTTCTGCTGGAGTTGTCGCAGGTCAGCGACGTCCGGATCGTCATCCTGCGGATGTCGCGGATCTCCGCTCTGGACGCGACCGGCGCGGGCGTCCTCGGCGATGCCATCACCCGGCTGGAGGACCGCGGCATCACGGTCCTGGTCTCCGGTGTCAAAGCCGGCCACGACCAGATCCTGGCCGCCCTCGGCGTCGCCGAGCACCTGCGCCGCGACGGCCTGGTCTTCCCCACCACGCCCGACGCGATCGCTTACGCCCGCGCCCACCTGCGAACGAGCGGCGTCCTGCCACTCGCCGGCTCCGCGGAACTGCCCCGTCTCACTCCCAAGCCGTCCACCTGACCTCCTGGCGCGGCGCCTGGGCCTGAGCCACCGCTGAGCGGGCCGGCGCGCTGCCGGGCATCCCGAACCTGGACAGGCTTTCGGACAGGTGTCCAATTCGGGTACGGTCGAGGCCCGGCGCAGGCGGAGGAGGGCCGTGGTGGACGACCTGCCAGAGCTCGGTTGCTATGGACTGGCCGGGCATTCGGGAACCCCGCGCGACCTGCTCGGCGAGGTCGCCGAGGCCGAGGCCATGGGGCTCGGCTCGGTGTTCCTGTCGGAGCGCTTCAACACCAAGGACGCGGCGGTGCTGGCGGGAGCCGCGGCGGCGGCCGGCACCCGGATCGGCATCGCCACCGCGGCCACCAACCACAACACCCGCCACCCCCTGGTCACCGCGACGCTCGCCACGACGATGCACCGGATGACCGGCGGCCGGTTCGCGCTCGGCCTGGGCCGGGGCTTCGACATGCTCTTCGACGTGATGGGCCTGCGCCGCGTCACCCAGGCCCAGCTCGACGACTTCATCGGCATCATGCGCCGCCTGTGGCGGGGAGAGGCGGTCGTCGGGCACGACGGCCCCGCCGGAAGCTATCCGTACCTCAGCCAGGACTCCGCGTTCCGCGAGGACATCCCGGTCATGCTCATGGCGATGGGCGAGCGCACGCTGGAGTTCGCCGGCCGGGTCGCCGACGGGGTCGTCCTGCACACCTTCTTCACCGACGAGACCCTGGCCCGTGCGGTCTCCTCGATCCGCCGGGGCGCCGCGGCGGCCGGCCGCGACCCCGCCTCGGTACGGGTGTGGTCGGTCCTGGCCACGGTCGGAGACCACCTGGACGAGGAGGTCCGCCTGCGCAAGCTCGCCGGTCGCCTGGCCACCTACCTGCAGGGTTACGGGGACCTGCTGGTCCGGGTCAACGGCTGGGATCCGGCCGGCCTGGCCCGTTTCCGTGCCGATGACCTGGTCGACGGCTACCCCGGCGCCTTCGACGCGCTCGCCACGCCGGACGAACTCCGCCACCTCGCGGGGCTGCTTCCCCAGGAATGGCTGGAGGCGGCGGCGACCGGCCCTCCCGAACGGTGCGCGCGACGCGTCCTCGCCCAGTTCGACGCCGGCGCCGACAGCGTCATCCTGCACGGCGCCACCCCCGCCGAACTGGTCCCGATCATCGACGCCTACCGGGCGATGCGACCCGCCGACCGGTTCGAGGGCCTGCCCCGCAACCCGGGCCGCGCACCTGCGGAGGCCTCGTGACCGGCGGCGAACCCACCCGGCTCAACGCCGCCTGGCTGAGCGAAGTGCTCGGCGCGACGGTGACCGGCGTCCGGTGGCGGCCGGTCGGGACGGGGCAGATGAGCGGCTGCTTCCGAGGCGAGCTGACCGGGGACGGGGCGCCGGCGCGGCTGGTGGCCAAGCTCCCGGCGGCCGACCAGGCCACACGGGAGATGCTCAAGGGCATCTACCGGACGGAGGTGCGGTTCTACCTCGACCTGGCCTCGACGGTGGCCGTGCGCACGCCGGCCTGCCGGTACGGGATGCTCACCGAGGACGCCACCGACTTCGTCCTGCTCCTGGAGGACCTGCACCCCGGCGCGCAGGGCGACCAGCTCGCCGGCTGCACCGCCGCCGAGGCGCTGGACTGCGTGGTCAACCTGGCCGGACTGCACGGTCCCCGCTGGTGCGACCCGGCCCTGCTGGACCTGGACTGGCTGCACCGCACCGGCCCGGAGGACGGCGACGGGGTGACCGCCGCGCTGGTCCCGGCCACCGAGATCTTCATCGACCGGTTCGCGGACCGGCTGGCCGCCGAGGACGAGGCGACCCTGCGGGCCGTCGCGCTCCGCGCCGGACCGTGGATCACGGCGCGGCCGGAGCGCTTCTCCCTCGTCCACGGCGACTACCGGCTCGACAACATCATCTTCGCGGCCGATGGCGGACCCGGCGTCGCCGCGGTCGACTGGCAGACCCTCACCGTCGGTTTGCCCGCCCGCGATCTGGCCTATTTCCTGGGCACCGGCCTCACCGTCTCAGACCGCCGGACCCGCGAGCGAGATCTGGTCGCCGCCTACCACCGCGCTCTGGCAGGCCACGGCGTGACCGGCTACTCCCTTGAGCAGTGCTGGGACGACTACGTCTTCGCCTTCCTCCAAGGCCCCCTGATCACGGTGCTCGGCTGCGCCTACGGCACTCCCACCGAACGCGGCGACGAGATGTTCCTCGCCATGGCCGCCCGTTCCTGTGCCGCGATCCGCGATCACGGCTCTCTCGACAAGGTCCCGTGAAGGCAGAACGCCATCCTCGTTCGAGGATGGCGTTCTGATCGGCTTTCCCGGAAGGCCGCAGATCAGTGGGACGTCGGAGCCACGTACTTGTAGCAGGTGAGCCACGTGGTGTCGATGTCCACCGACGCTCCGGCGGCCGCGTAGGCGCCTGCGAGCGCGCTCTCGTTCTGGAGGACCCAGTCGGCCGCCTCGGGGAAGTCGGCGTTGACCGTCTTGACGAGCTTGCCGTCCAGGTAGAACCGCAGCGAGCCCGGCACGATCTCTGTCGAGTAGGTGTGCCACGAGGTCCACGCGGTACCGGGCGCCACGTCGGTGCCGGACTCGGCGAAGCCGTGCGTGAAGACGCTCACGGGGTCGCTGGAGAAGTTCCCGCCCGCCTCCGGATAGTCCACCTCGTTCGGCGTGTAGCGCAGGTGGGCCATCTTGAAGCCGGGAGTGCGGGTGCGGACGATGAACCGTTCGGTGAACTTCCCGTAACGCAGGTTCATGCATTTCCGGGGAACGACGGCGGCCACGGAGTTGACGGAACCGTCGGAGGTCATGTGGACCCGCATCTGGCCGTCACCGTTGGACGCCGTGTAGACGCTCACCGCCTTCTCCGGCCGGTAGTACCCGCCGAACGTCCGGCCGCCGTTCCCGTCGGCGCCGCTCGTGGCGGTGTCCGGCCAGCCCGAGGGGTATGCGCCCAGCGTGTCGTAGTAGTGCGAGTAGTTGGTCTTGAGCCCGGCGCAGCGGAAGTCTCCGTCGCCGGCGCACGTCTTGAACGCGCCCACGGGGACGTCGCCGCCGTTGAAGTTCTCCGCGTAGACCTGGACGAAAGGACCGCAGTCGCCGGTGGGGGTGTTGTTGTTCGTCACCGCACAGGCGTCCTGTGAGGGGAATGTGTCGGCGGCCGAGGATACTCCGGAAGCGAGCGGCACACATACGAAAGCCGTTGCCAGTACGGCGGCGGCCCTTCGCGCCATCAGAGTGGGGGTCATCCGGCACACTATAGAACCTAGATGATCACGCGTCCCGGTCTACTGAAACAGTTATCTCTTGTTCACGTTATCGGCGTGGGTTATCGGCTGCGGTTCTTCGGCGAAGCGTGGGAAATGGTCGTCCGGTAGCCGGTCGCCCACGGTCAGGGCGAGCGGGTCGGTGACGGGGTGCGAGGGCTCGGCCGCCAAGGTCAGGTCAGCGTCCGCGTAGATGATGACGTGGGCGATCCGGGGGTCGCCGGTGAGGTTGGGCGTGGCGCTGTGGGCGAGACGTGAGTTGTGGAACGTGCAGTCGCCCGCGCGCAGGGGAACCGTGACGCGCCGCTCCCACAGCAGTTCGGGTGCCACGGCGAACATGTCGGCATGGTCGGACAGATCCTGTGGTCGCAGGCCGTCCAGGTGCTGTGAGCCCGGGATGAACGTCATGCAGCCGCGGTCGACCGGCACGTCCACCAGCGCCACCCAGGCCGAGAGCGCATGCCGTGAACCGGCGTGCGGCCAGTACGGCTGGTCCTGGTGGAACTCTGTCGCGGCCCCGTTCCGCGGCTCCTTGATCAGCAGCTGGTCGTGCCACAGACGCAGCGGGATCCCCGCCAGCCGGGCCGCGATGGCCGCCAGGCCGGGGTCCAGGGTCAGCTCGCGCAGCGTCTCATCGTGACGCCACAGCTGGAGCAGCTGCGTGAAGACCGACCCTTCGTGGTGGTCCCGGACGGTGCTGCGGGCCGCCAGCGCCGCTTCGGCGAACCTGGCAGCGTCGGCCCGGGGGATCACTCCGGGCACGTGGACGAAACCGTCACGGCGATACGCTGACACGGCGTCCTGGGAAAGGTTTTCCGGAGTTGTACGGGGTTCGCTGTCGGCTACAGTCATGGCCGTCTTCCCTGCCTTGTGGGGGTCGCCGTCTCGACAACTGTCGCCGCGGCCTCCACCGTGCGGCTAGCACGAGAGCCCGACAGCTGTAGCACGATCTTGACGAACGTCCGATGAGGAGGCCCGGTGCATCGTGTGCGGCTCGCGGAGGTGTTTCCGCCGGGGCGGCCGCCCATCGCCGCCGAGCGGTTCGAGCTGCGGAGCGACACGGCCTCTCACAGTCATGACTTCATCGAGCTCGCCGTCGTCACCGGCGGCACCGCCACGCACGTCTCGGCGGCGGGCGAGCAGCCTCTCGCCCGCGGCTCGGTGACGATGCTCCGTCCGGGCGACTGGCACGGCTACCACGACTGCGATCGCCTGACCGTCTACAACCTGTATGTCAGCCCGGAGGCCTTTCGGTGCGAGCTGGCCTGGATGCGCGCCGCCCCGCACCTCGGCCGCTCGGTGCGCATCGCCGGCCGATCCGGGCGCCACACCGGTCACCCGCTGCGGCTCGACCCCACCGCGCTACGCGTGGTCGAGACCGGCCTGGCGGAAACCGCGGGCGAGCCCGGTTCGGATCCGGCCCTTCATCCCGGACCCGTCTACGCCGTGCGGGTCGGGATCCTGCTCTGCCTTCTGGGCGGCGTAGTGCCACATGGCTCCACGGACGCCGACAGCCAACGAACCGACCATGTCCACCCCGCGGTATTGGCCGCGGCGCAGCTCGTGGAGAACGACATCCAACGGGCCTGGAACCTGGACGAGCTCGCCTCCACCGTGAACTTGTCGCCTCCCTACCTGACTCGTATGTTCACCGCGCATCTCGGAGTTCCGCCCATGACCTACCTGGGCAGGCTGCGAGCAGAACGCGCGGCGGCACTCCTCATCGAGACCGACATGCCCGTGGCAGCGATCGGAAGGCTCGTCGGCTGGCACGATCCCAACTACGCGAGCCGCCGGTTCCGGCACTTCTTCGCTCTCAGCCCGGCCGCCTACCGCACCCGTTTCCGCCCCGACGGTTAGCGCACTCATGCCTGTCAGGCCGCCAAGGCGCAGCAGCAGGGCGAGCCCGATCTGGGCGGCCCGGGCGGCGGGCAGCGGTCCGTTCCAGGGATCGGTCGTGCGCCTTCCACACGATCCTCCGCCCCGGCCGATCTCCTCATCGAGCCGGTACCGGCCGACGATCACGTCCCCTCTCGCCACGGGCTGACCCTATAGCGTGAGAACACAAGTGTTCCTTTGATGCGTGCGGACGCCTGCGCCACCTCCCGCGAGCGCCCGGCCGGTCGGCGGCCACCCTTCGGGAACGGCGTCGCAGGACCCATTTCGAGGTGGTTCGCCGCCATAGGATCGAGGGCATCCGGGGTGGACGGGGAAAGGGTCGTTCTTTGGGGCTGGGCGGTGGCGCCGGGGAGGCCGGTGACTTTCCGGTGGCATTGCGGGAGAGATTCCGGCCGATACGGATCGAGGCGGTCGGCGCCGAGTCGGTCGTCCACCTGGCGGAGCCGCTCGACGGCGGGTGCGCTGGCGCCGACCTGGTCGTCGTCAAGGTGCACCGGGACTCGCGGCTGGAGACCGACCAGCTCGTCTTGCTGGGGCGGCTGGAGGCGACCCGGCACGTCCCCCGGATCCACGATTACGGGAACCTCCCCGTGGACGGCGCCGAGGTCGGCTGGATGGCGCAGGAGTACTGCGCGCACGGTTCGCTGGACGCCCTGATCCGGGACGCCCTCCCGCTCGGCGACGCGGAACTGCGGGCGATCGTCGCCGAACTCGCCGAATGCCTGAACTTCTGGCTGGGCGCCATGGGGTTGACGCACACGGACGTGAAACCGGCCAACATCCTGGTGCGGTCCCGGAATCCCTACGAACTGCTGATCGGCGACTTCGGGGGGATTGCTCGCAATGTCCGGGTCCATGGGCGGGATCCCGGCGGGCTGCTGACCACCTGGGCCTACGCCGCGCCCGAGACCGCGCGGGGCCGCCGCGGCGCTCCGGCCGCCTGGTGGGCCCTCGGGATCATCGCCTACCAGCTCCTCCTCGGGCGGACGCCGTACGAGGGGGCGCCGTCCGCGCGGGTGCGCGAGCTGCTGCGCGCCGGGCGGAAGCCCGCGCTGGACGCCGTGACCGACCCGGAGTGGCGGCGGCTGATCGAGGGGCTGCTCGTCGTCGACCCGGCGCGGCGCTGGACGTACGAGCAGGTGGTGGCGTGGGTCGCGGACGAGCACCGGCCGCCGCGCTTCAACGGCCGCACCTACCGGGACGTCCGCGGCCTCGCCGACGACCTGGAGCGGAACTGGCGGGACGGCGCCGCCTGGCTGGCCGGCAACGGCGGGCGGCTGGCCGACTGGCTCGTCCGGCAGGGCGCCGACCCCGCCGACGTGCGCTACCTGCGCGGGCTGGGCGGCGACCGGGCGCGGCGGGCGCTGATCAGGCTGACCGCGCAGGTCATCCCGGACGTGACGCCGCGGTACGAGGGCCGTCCGATCGACGCACCGGGGCTGCTCGGTCTCGCCCGGGGCGGCCCCGCCGACCGGGAACTGCTGCGGGAGGTGGTGGACGGCGGTGTGCTGGCCGACGCGGCCCGGCACCGCTGCGGGCATCCCGGCTGCCGGGGACGCTGCGCCGTCCTGGACCGGGTGCACGCGGACGTCCCGGAGATCGTCGCGCGGGCGGAGGGGAAGCTGAGCTGGCTGCGCGGCCGGGTGCTGCGGAGCCGTCCGGGACGGCCGCCGGCGGAGCTGCCGTCCGCGCGAGAGTGGCCGATGCTGTGGGCGTGGGCCGCGGAGCTCACGCTGCTCGCCGACGCCGCGGAGCGGGTCCGCGCGCTCGCCGCGGCCGTGCCGCGCGAGGTCCCGTGGTGGCCGGACCGGCTGCGGCTCGCGGAGGCGGCCGACCCCGCCACCCTGGAGGGGCGCGCCGACCTCGTGGTGGCGCAGCTCCTGGCCCCGCACGCCTGGCGAGCCGCGGGCGGGAACGGCCCGCACCGGCGCTGACCGGCCGCCCAGGCGGGCAGAAGGCTCACAGGTACTGGCCGGGCTCCTCGGTGTCGATCCGGGGGACGAGCCCGGTGGCGCTGAACAGCGACAGCAGCGGGCGCAGGACCCGGGTCGGGCGGAAGTTCTGGTGCGGGAACACGCCCTCCTCCGGGATCGGTGCCACTCCCGACGCCGACGCGAAGTGGAGGGTGGTGGGCGAGCCGGAGTGGAACGGCGCGAGCCACAGTTCGGCGCCGTGCCGGTCGAGGAACGCGTAGGCGGCCTCGTTCTCGTCCTCGGCGGTGCGCAGGTCGCCGAGCACCGTCTCGTCGTCCCGCGCGAGCCAGTGCGCGACGGTGCCGTCGAGCCCGGCCAGCATGTCGGACTTGGCGACGACGATCGCGCTGGGCGGCAGCAGGCCGTCGCGGGTCTGGCGGGTGTGCAGCAGCTGGGTGATCGCGTGCGTGAAGCCGGGGTCGGGCACCCACGGGTTCCAGTCGTCGCCGGTGCGGAGCTGCTGGCCGTCCGCGACGTAGAGGATCGCGTCGGCGAGGCTGAGGAACGGGGTGTCCTCGTACTCGTACCGGTGGTAATGCTCGCCGGGGACGTCGAAGAACCCGACCGCGTGGGTCCGTCCCGTGTACTCGCTGGACACGCGCAGCGCGTAGACGAACTCGGCCCGCGCGGAGCGGCGGGTGGCGGGCAGGACGCGGCGCTGCTCCAGGAACGGCCGGATCCGGTCCTCGTAGAACCGCTGGCGCAGGTGCCCGTCGAGGGGCTCGGTGCGCAGCTCCGGCGCGAGCATCGCCTTGCGCCGTTCGAGCTGCGCGATCATCGCGGTGAGCAGGTGGGTCTTGCCGGCCGCGCTGGCGCCGACCAGCCCGACGATGAGCGGGTCCAGGTCGCCGTAGTCGGCCGGGAGGAAGTGCGGGTCGCCGTCGCCGTGGCACTGCCGCATCGCGCCGAGCGTCCGGTGCCGCCAGCGGACCTCCGGCTCGTCCGGTGCCCGCGTCAGCACCTCCGGCCCGTCGGGGGTGTTCCTGACGAGCGGGACCTCGCCGTAGTCGGACCAGTCGAGGTGGTTGAGGCAGTACGGGCAGAGCGTGCGGGCGCGCGGCTCCGGGCCGGGGTACGCGGCGGAGCCGGGCTGCCAGGGCGGGGCGATCATGTCACAACACCACCAGGAGGATGAGGACGACCAGGACGAACACCACGGGCCACACCAGCGCGGGGTGCGGTCTGCGCCTGCCGTCGTCGCCGACGCGGAACGGGAAGTCGCGGGGCAGCGAGGGAACGCCGACCCCCTGCGCGGGGCCCGGCCGTCCGGCACCCGGCCCCGGCCCCGTGCCCGGTCCCGGACGGAACGGCGGCGCGGATCCCCGGGACGGGTGCGCGGGCGCGCCGTGCCTCCGCTGGCCGAGCCACTGCTTCTCCCTCCGGTAGTTCTCGATGGCGCGCGAGGCGTCGCTCGTCGCCGGAGTGGCCGGAGTGGCCGGAGTGGCCGGAGTGGCCGGAGGGGCCGGAGGCGGCGGCTTCGGCTCGGCCCGTTCCGCCGGCTCGGCCCGCGCGGTGCGTCCGGTCCGGCCGGCCCGCGCCGCATGGGCGGTGGAGTGGATCTCCACGGTCCGCGTGTCGTCGTCCTCGGGAGCGTCCTGCTCGGTGGGGGAGTCCTGTCCGCCGGGCGCCTCCCGCTCCGTCGTGTCGCCGGAGCGGGGCCAGCCCTCCATGCGGGCCAGCACCTCCGCGGCCGCGGGGACCTCCTCGTCGAAGACGGGACGCAGCACCATGCCGAGGTCGGGGTGGTGCCGGACCAGCCAGCGCAGCTCGGCCTCGTCGGCGGGCCCGGCGCCGTCCGGCCCGAACGACGACTCCTCGCCCGACGCGAGCCAGAACAGCAGCCCGGCCGCCGCGCGCACGTCCCGCGCCGCCCGCAGGTCGTCCGGCTGGCCGATCGCGTTGCCGAGGTCGGCGATCTGCAGCCGCCTGCCGTCCCACAGGAGCATCCCGGGGGACAGCTCGCCCAGCGCGTAGGCGTTGTCCGCGAGGACCCGGAGCGCGGTGAACAGGTCGTGGGACGGCTGCCGCAGCCGCTCGGCGGTGAGCGGGGACGTCCCGGTGAGCGGACGGCCGCGCCGGGTCTGCACCAGCCGCGCCGGGTCGTCGGGGGAGTCGACGTCGAAGCCGAGCAGCGTCCCGAACTGGTCGGCGCGCACGTCCTCCATGCGGAGGCCGCCCCAGACGGCGACCTCGTTGCTCAGCACGCGCTTGCCCATGGCGCCGGTGGCGACCTTGTACACGCACTCGACCTCGGCGCCCCCGCCGGCGGGCCGGACCGTGCCGTAATGGCTCCTGTAGCGGGCGCCGACGCGGCTGCCCTGGTCGAGGGTCAGCGCGAACTCGACGCGTCCCTCGCCGGACGGCGTCTCGAGCAGTGCGATTTCGGTGGTCACCCCGTCACGTCCCTGTGTCGATCAGCTCTGGGATCAGTTCTGGTAGAAGAAGACGACGAGCTGGACGGAGCCGTCGCCCTCCCCGCCCGTCCACGCGGCCCGGTAGATCGCCTCGCGGAACCGCGGGTTGCCGGACTTGACGGCCTTGGCGGCGTTCCTGCCGAGGGTGACGCCGCTGCCGGTGTCGTTCCGCGCGCCGTAGGCGAGGAAGAAGCCGACCTGGAGCTTCTGCCCGAGCTGCTCCAGGCAGGCGGCGCGGGCGTCCTTGCGCCGCATCTCGTCCCCGTACAGCCAGGACGGGTGCTCGCCGCGCAGCGCCTCGTCGACCTTCCTCAGCAGGTCGGCGCGGGCCCCGCCGGAGCCGGACAGGAGCCCCTCGGCCTGCACCGGGATCAGGAAGTCACAGAAGTCCTGGCCGAGGACGCGCGGGCCGGACGGCAGCGGCTTCTTCTGCTCCGGCAGGCCGGTGGTGAGCTGCGCGCGGGGCTGCACCGCCATGGCGACGAGGAACAGCACGAGCATCAGGTCGGCGAACAGCCAGCCGGCGAGGTGCGCCGCGGCGAACCGGGAGGTCCGCCGGCCCCGCCGGGACGCGCGCCTCCTCGCGGGCCCGGTCACCGGTGCGCACCGCCGTCGTGCCGCACGTAGGCGACGAACTCGCGGGTGTCGTCGACGAGGTACTCCAGCTGCTCGAGCGCCTTCGACAACCGGTCGGTGCCGGTGGACAGCCGGGTCACGGCGTCGGCGAGCACCTCGTTGCCGGCGTCCTGGTAGTGCTGCGCGGCCTCGGCGTGGTCGGTGGTGGCGAGCGTCGCCCGCTCCACCTGCGTCACCATCGCGGCCAGTTCGGCGCGCAGCTCGCGCTGCCCGGCCATGATGTCGTCCTGCAGCTTCCGGAAGCGCTCCAGCGTCTCGGCGGGCGCCTGCATGCTCGCGATCGCCCGCTCCAGCGACTCGGCCTTGTCGATCCAGGTCTGGACGGCCTCCTCGATGCGCTTGCCGGTGCTGCCCTCCAGCGCCGCGCGGACGTCCTCGGCGGTGCCCGCGAGGCGGCCGATGAGCCCGCCCACGCTGGTCTCCATCCGCTGCACCAGCGCCTGGAGGTCCCGGTAGGTGACCTGGCCGTCCCGGGCGCCGGACAGCAGGTGCGACGCGAGCGCCAGGTCCTGCGCGATCTGCACGCGCTCGGCCTCGTAGCGCGGACGGTCGAGCAGGTTCTCGCAGGTGGTCACGAGGGCGGTGAACCCGATGACGACGAGGACGGCGAGGACGACCCACCACGCGGTCTCCGACAGCGGCGCGAAGTCCTGGACGCCGCGCCGGATGTGGTCGGGGTCGAACGATCCCGCCTGCCAGCCGAGCAGGAACGAGCCCTCGGTGTGGGTCCGGCCGTAGGCGTTCAGGGCGTCGTGCAGCTTCCACCAGGTGATGACGATCGGTGCGAAGACGAGCACGTTCTGGAAGAACCGGCCCCAGAACAGCGCGGTCTCCAGCCAGCGGCGCGGCGGCGGGTCGGGCAGCAGCGCGTCCGCCGGGTAGGCGGTGACGAGGTCGACCCCGGCCGGCGGCGGCCCGCCGGCCGGGGCGAGGTCGTCGGCGAGGCGTTTCAGCAGGGCGGGGCCGCTGGCGGCGTCCCCGGGGGAGTCGCGCAGCGCCCGGTCGGCGTACCGGTGGAACCGCGCGCTGATGCCGCTGAGGATGTCGTCGGAGGTGAGGGGCTCGGTCGGGCTGGTCGTCGCTCCAGGCGCCATCAGGGGGTCTTTTCTGTCGTCGGTTGCGGGGACCGGTCGCCGCCGGACGGCGCCCCGGTGCCGGTCGTCGAGGAGGGGGGAGTCGGGGAGGCCGACGGCGCGACGGTGACGGTCACGGTCGGGGCGACCGGCCGCGGCGGCGGGGCCTCGTCCGAGCCGCCGAACAGCAGGAGGCAGAGCAGGACGAGGGCCCCGACGCCGATCACCGCGATCGCCCATTCCTGGACGGTGCGGCCGGTGATCCAGACGACGATCGGGTGCCTGTCGTCGTCCGTCCACTCCTGCTCGGAGTCGGACGGGAAGCCGTCCGGGCGTGGGGGCGGCGGGTTGAAGCGCAGCGGCGGACTCGACGGCTCGGGGTACGCGGTCGCGGTGCGGGACGGACCGTCGCCGACCGGCGGCCCCTGGTGCGCGGGCTGCGTGTCCTGCGCGTACCGCGGCTGCGCCGTTCCGGCGGGCGCCGGGCCGGTGGACGTCCTTCCAGCGGTCCGCGCCTCGGCGGCCCGGTGCGGCCCCCGCAACGCGAACTCGGCGATCTCGGACGGGAGGCCGAGGTCGGCCGCGTGCCGGTGAGCCGCGTGCAGGAGCGCGGGCACGACCGCGTCCTGCCCGGCGTGGGCGACCACGGCCAGCAGGAACGGCCCCGTGCCGCCGGCCCGCACCAGCTCGTCCACCTCGTCCCGCGTCAGCCCGCCGCCGTCCGCTCGGTCGCCGGCCTGGTAGACGGCCTGGAGCAGGAACGAGTACGCCCGGAACCGCTTGCCGGGCTCGTCGGGCCACGCCCCCTCCACCAGGCCGGCCAGGAACCGTCCGGCCAGCGCCACGTCGCAGGTCGCGCGCTGTTCGGCGGGCGTGCGGGTGCGCTTGCCCACCACCCGGCACACGGGTTCGAGGAGGCCCGGCTGCCCGGACTGCTCGGCCAGCCCCTGGATCAGGTCGATGGTGGACAGGACGCCCAGCATGTCCTCCAGCACCGGCGGCGGGGCCTTCCGGCGGCGCGCCTGCGCGGCGAGCTGGAAGACGTGGGCGCGGTCGCCCGCGAGCACGTCGGCGAGCGCCGCCCACGGCCGGAACTGCGTCGCCTCCGCGTCGGCGGGCATCGCGCCGAGCACCGGGGCCAGGTCCGTGACGGGGTGGCCGTACGCCAGGTGCACGACGGTCCGGTACAGCTCGTTCTCGTCATCCGTGCGCAGGCCGCAGCGCGAGACGATGTCGTGGATCGTCTCGTGGAACATCTCGGTCTCGCGCATCAGCGCGCGGACGCCGTCGTCGCCGCTCCGGTCCCCGCGGCCCCACTGCCGGTACGCGGCGCGCATGAAGTGCAGGGCGGCCTTGACATGGTCGCTCGGCGCCAGCACCCTGCTCCACTCCAGCAGGCTGGCGGCCTTCATGCCGGGGAGGAGCCGGGCGAAGGTGCCGTCGGACGCGGGGTCGATGCCCACGCCGAGCGCGAAGTACACGGCGCTGTACTGGTCCGCCGAGGTGACCTTCGGCAGCCCGGCGTACCAGTTCGCGAGGACGCGCCCCGCCTCCGCCGCCGTGAGGTCCATGCGGCGCGCGGCCTGCAGCAGCCGGTCGGCGGTGTCGCGATCCTCACCCGCGTCCGTCAGGTACCGGTCGGCGGCGACCTGCCGCAGCGTCCGGGCGGCCTCCGACAGCCCCGACGGGTTCGCCTTCGTCCAGCGCAGCAGCCGGTCCGTGAGCTGCGCCATGCCGGCGTTCCGCAGCTCGGCGCGCAGCCGCTCCTGCCCGTCCCGGCCGTTCAGGTAGCGGCGCGTGGGCTCGTCCAGCGTGCCCGCGATCGCCCGGTCGACGAGGTCGAGGACGCCGGTGGCCCGCTGGTGCTCCGCCTCCACCCAGTCCGCGAGCGCCGCGGTGGTCGTCAGCGGCGCGCGCGGCCGGGTCAGCGACGCCGGAGGCAGGTCGGCGAGAAGCCCGGCCACCCGGGCGACGCCGGGGTCGGTGCCGCCCGAGGCCGTCAGCGGCGTCCTGCCGTTCCTGGCGTCCGGCAGGCCGACCGCCAGCAGCCGGGGCCGCAGCTCGGGACGGGTGACCTGGGCGCCCAGCAGCATCGTCAGCGGCGCAGCCCCGGCGACCCCGTCCAGTCGGCGCACGAGCGCGGCGACCAGGCCGACGTCGTCCGGGGAGATCTCGGCCAGGTAGGACTCGCACGGCGCGGCGAGCACCCCGGCGAGCAGGCCGACCAGCGCGTCGCGGCGCACGGACGGCTCGTCCAGCCCGGCCCGGGCGCGCGCCCGCAGCGCGGCCGCCTCGAGTGCCTGGAGGTCCGAGGGCGTCGCGTCGAGCCGCTCCGGCGTGCTCCACTCCGGCCAGTCGTGCAGGCCGAGCACCAGCGCCGCGTTCACGACCGACGCCGAGCCGACGAGCGCGTGCACGAGCTGCGAGGGCCGGCCGTTCGGGTCGCGGGCCGGCACGAGCCGCAGCGCGGCGCCGTGCTCGCCCTTCCGGCCGAACCGCAGCGCGCCGAGCGCCGTGCACTCGGGCGCGCCGGACAGCCACTGCCCGACGGCGACGTCGCCGCCGGCCAGCCGCTCGTTCCACACGCGCAGCCCGTCGGAGCCGAGGGACGTCGCGACCGGGCCGAGGCCGCGGCCGCCGGCCAGCAGCCGGTCCGACCAGGCGAAGACGATCTGGTCGACGCGGCCGGGCGCGGGAAGGGGACCGGTCGTCATGACGCCGCGACCTCCCGGTCCGCGGGCGCGCCGAGCACCTCGCGCGGCAGCACGCCCTTCATCGCCAGCAGCGCCAGCAGCGGCCGCAGCACCCGCTGGCGCCGGAACGACTGCTCGGGGTATTCGCCGCTCTCCATGTCCACGCCGACGCCGGTCGCCGACGCGAAGTGCAGGGTCGCGTCCTCGCACTTCTGGACCGGGACGAGCCACGACCCCGCGCCGCGCGAGCGCAGCAGGGCGTAGGCGTCCTCGGACTCCTCCTCGACCGTGCCGAGGACGAGGTCGTCCCGGCGGTCGAGCCACCGGTCGACCTCCTTGAACGCGCGCAGCGTGTCCGACTTGGCGATCACCAGCGCGGCGGGCAGCGGCAGGAACTCCAGGCCCTGCCCGGCGCGGACGTGGTCGATGTGGCTGAGCACCGCGGTGAACCCGGGGTCGCCGGTGTGCCGGCCGTGCCGGACGTCCAGCTCCGTCCCGTCCGCCACGAAGATCAGCCCGTCCGCGATGCTCATGAACGGGGTGTCGTCGCGGGTGTGGCCCTGGCTGAAGATCTCGCCCGGCACATCGAAGATCAGCAGCGCGTACTGCTCGCCGGTGTGCCCGCTGGTGATCCGGTAGGCGCAGGTGAACTCCGGGCTCAGCGCCCGGCGGGTGACCGGCAGCGGCTTGCGGTCGCGCAGCAGGTCGAACCGGTTCCTGGCGAACAGCTCCCGCTGCAGCCGCGGGTCGAGCGGCAGCACGTCCAGCCGGTGCGAGATCTTCAGCGCGGACTGGTCGAGCTCCTCGGTCATCGCCGCGAGCAGGTGCGACTTGCCCGATCCCGACGTGCCGACCATCCCGACGATCAGGACGGTCATGCCGCCGAGCGACGCGGGCACGAAGTGGTCCTTGCCGGTGGCCTCGCAGACCCGCCAGGCGTGCATCGTCCGGGTGCGCCAGCGGACGTCGCTCTCGCCGGGCTCCCGCGTCAGCGCGATCTCCTCGCCCTCCACGGTGCGGTCGACGAGCGGGGCGCTGTTCCAGTCGAACTCGCTCAGGCAGTACGGGCACACCATGGTGCGGTCGGGGCCGTCCGGCGGGCCGGGCACGCGGGGCCGGTGCGGGGACGCCGGGCCGAGGTCCTCGCCCGTCCCGGTCGCGGGCGGCTCGTACGGGGGGTCGGCGGGAAGGTCGTCGGCCGCCGTCGCGCCGGGGGGCGCGTCACCGGGCGCCTCGCCGTCCGGCCGGGCGTCCAGGGTCGAGACCGCGTCCAGGTCCAGGTCCGGGTCGCCGGCGGGCAGCTGGTAGGGCGGCCCGTCGAGCTTCGGCGGAAGCTTGGGCCTCGGGAGTTCGGGGTCGCTCACGGTCACCTCACGAGCAGGACGGCGCTGACGATCAGGGCCACGGCGAGGACCCCGAGGAGGAGGAAGAGCAGCGGGCCGTGCCCGCCGGGGGACGTCCCGTCCGTTGCCGGGGGCCGGGCCGTCCAGGACGGCGCGACGGGCCCCGCCTGGGCCTGCTCGCGCGGCGGCTCGGCCGCGATCCGGCGGCCCTGGCGGAACGTCCGCTGCCGGCGGCGCAGCTCGCGGAACTCGGCACGTCCGTCCTCCTCCGCGGCGAGCCGCCGGTCGCGGACGGCCGAACGCGGCCCGGCCTCGGCCCGCGTCTCCTGTGGAGCCGGGCGAGGGGGCGCCTGGACCGGGGACGGCTGCCGGGGCGGGGGCACCGTCTCGTGCCGATCCTCGGGGACGTGTCCGGACGGCGGCGGTTTCGGGCGGCTCCGCCACAGCCGGTCCTTGATCTCACCGGGGGAGACGCCGGGGCCGCCGGCGGCGTGGAAGGCCGGTTCGAGCGCCTGCGCCAGGACGGCGTCGACCTCGGCGAGCTCCGCGACGAGGGCCGCGGGCGTGCCGCCGCCGGGCGATCCGGTGGCGAGCCGGAGCAGCAGGAGGGCGGCGGCCTGGACGTCCGGGACGTCGCTGACCGGCAGCCCCGTCGGCGTGCCGAGCGCGGACCCGGCGAGAGCCTCGGGCGGCCCGAGCGGCTCCACGTGCCCGAAGCCGTGCAGCTCGACGCGCCGGCCGTCCCAGAACACGGTGTCCGCGGAGACGGCCCGGTGCGCGAAGCCGAGGTCGGCGAGGAACGCGAGCGCGCCGAACAGGTCGCGCGCCGCCCGGCCGAGCTGCACGTCGTCGAGCCGCGGAACCGGTTCGCACCGGGAGACGGGCACGCCGCGGCGGGTCACCATGAGGCATACGGGCCGCTGCGCCGCCTGGAAGCCGATCATCCGCCCGGCGGACGCCTGCCGCCCGCCGATCCGGTCGTAGACCTCGGCCTCGCGGCGCAGCAGCTTCGCACCGGCGGGCGAGAGGGCGGTCTTGAGAAGGGCGTCGCGGTCGTCGGCGCGACCGTAGCGGTGGCTGAGGAGCGCGTCCTCGTGCTCCAGCCCGCCCTGCGCGAAAGTGACCGTGACCCGACCGGATTGCCCGAAAGATGACTTCTGTAGCGTGAATGTCTCTTCCACTGGCGCCCCCGCCCGTTCCGTGTAGATAGCGCCCCCTCGGGTGATATTTCCGGCCTGACGAATAAGTGATGCAGTGATCCGCTAGGTGTGACGCACGGAGTTGGAGGAAGGTTGCCGGTTTTTTCGGTTTGAGGTCGCCGCAGGCCAGAGGGGGACCGCCCTGCCGCAGCGGCCCGCCGGGCCGTCTGGTGGGCCGCTGCGCACCGCTCCTGGCCCCCGCCCCCGCTCCGCCGCCCCTGATGCCGCGACCGGACATGGACAGATTCACGGGAGTATGTAAAACGCAATGGACAACACGCCACAAAAATGCTCTAAACCGGCGAACGGGCGTACGCAACGACCTTTCACCCCACAAGGACACGTCCTCATACCAACGACCGGGATCGCGTCGATGAACCGCCCCGCCGCGGGGATCTCCGGCCCCGAGCCCCGATGATCGAGGGTGCTCCCGAGGCGGGCCCTCCGGGACGCCGACCCGGGGAATGTGTCGTCTGGCCATGGAGTTCTTCTGGTGGTGAGTGACAAGGCGGATGTGGAGGCGGCGCGGACGCGCGAGGTGCTGGAGGGCGAGCGCGAGCGCACGCTCGCCGCCGTCCGCGCGCTCGACCGCGACCGCGAGGGGATCGTGGAGTCGGCCCGGCTGTCGGCCGTGGACGACGAGCACGATCCCGAGGGCGCGACCCTCGGGTTCGAGCGCGCCCACGTGGAGGCGTTGCTCGCGGCGGCCCGGGGCCGTCTCGACGACCTCGACCGCGCCCTCGAACGACTGGCCGCGGGAACCTACGGCATCTGCACCTCGTGCGGCGGCCCCGTCGGCGCCGCCCGCCTGGCGGCCCGCCCCGCCGCCGCCCGATGCATCTCCTGCGCCTGACCCCACTGTGTCCCGAGCCAGAGCGGTCGAAGGCCCCTGCTGGGCGCTGACCCACCCGTCACCGTGACCGTACGAGCCGTCCGCTACCTGTCCAAGACCCGCGAGGCCGCCACCTCCCCAGTGGCGAGCAGGCGGACGCTGGCCGGGTGTGGTCACAGTCGATGTCGTGATGTAAACACACGTAACAGGCTGTTGCGAAAGGGTGCTCCTGATCGGACTTTCCGGAGCGGCACAAGGGAGTGCACTGGATGGACCAGCAGGAGTGGCGGCTGCGGGTACTGGCGGGCGATGACACGCTCCGGCAGGAACGGCTCACCCGCGAACTGCACGGCGAACTGCTGAACATCGACGGAGTCGACGCCGGGTACGCCGGCCCGCCCACTTCGCCCATCCCCGGCAGCAAGGGCGTCCTCACGGGTGAGCTGGCCCTGTGGGCGACCGTCGCCGCGTCCGGGGCGCAGACGACGAAGGTCCTGGTCACGCTGATCCGGGAATGGAGTGCCCGGGAGCGTCATCGGAAGATCGAAGTCTCCTGCGGTGATGACTCCATCACCATCACCGGCCGCCCGGACCAAGCGCAGGAACGGATCATCGGCGAGTTCCTCGACAGGATCGACGGCGGGAACCGTCCAGAGTGAGCCGACCGAAGCGACGCAAGGCGCTGCTGATCGGCACCGAGACGTATGACGACGGGAGGTTCGCTCCTCTGCCGTCCGTTCGTGCGGATCTCTGGCAACTCCAACAGGTCCTCCAGCACCGCGGCATCGGAGCGTTCCCGGCGGTCCGGCCAGTGGCCGATCTCACCGCCGACGACATGCGTCACGAGATCGCCGAGTTCCTCGACGGCTGCGAGGAGGACGAGTTCGCGCTGCTGTACGTCTCGGGCCACGGCACCCGTCTCGTCCAGTCCGGCGGCGAGTTCCATTTCATCGCCAAGGACACCGACTTCGACCGCATCGCCGAGACGGCGGTGGGCGCGGGATTCGTCAACGAACTGCTGGAGGTGTGCGTCGCCCCGCAGAAGGTCGTGATGATCGACTGCTGCCGAAGCGGGGGCTTCGCGGTGGGGCTGCGCACCACTGATGGGCAGCGGCCCGGTACGGCCAAATCCGGCGAGGAGCCACTCCTCAGCAGCCGTGGTGTGTATGTGCTCTCCTCGTCCCGGGCGGGCCAGGACTCTTACGCACCGGTGCCGGCCGGCGACGAGGTGACCCCCTCGGTCTTCACCGGACAGATCGTTGAGGCCCTGCGTACTGGACGGGCGGGCAAGGACGGCAGCGGAGAGGTCTCGGTCGTGGACCTCTTCCACTACGTCAACCGGCGGATGAGGGGCGACGGCTCCGACCAGATACCCGTCGCGTCGTCCCTCGGAGTCGACGACCGGATCATCATCGCCAACTGTCCCCAGGGTCCGGCGCCGCAGCTGGTGCCCTTGTCTCGTGGACCCCTTACGGAAACGGCGACATGGTCGCCCGGCACCGGAGCGGGATACTCCAAAGCCGCGGCACAACCCACCTGGTCCAGCCTGCTGGCCTACTACCGGGACTGCGTCATGGCGGACGGGAGCGTCCCTGAAGCCATGTCCGTCAGTGACCATGGAAAGACGTACGTCTGCCTCTCGGGCTCTGAGCGTCTGCTGGCCGGAGTCCTTGACGATGATCACGGCATCTCCACGCCCCCGGATGCGGAGAAGTTCGTCCAGCAGGCCATCGAGCAGGAGAGCGAACTCTGGGCGGGCTACCCGGCGGTGGTGACGCACGGGGCGCGCAACGGTGGAGCCGCCTCCAACCTCGCGCCGTTGCTCGTGCGCGCGGTCGAGCCCGTCCACGTGGACGGGGAGATACGGCTGCGGCCGTACGGCCCCGTGATTCCGCACCCGGGTCTGGCCGCCGAACGGCTCGGCGAGGACGACGCCGCCGCCCTCGCCGAGTCCTACCAGCCGACGTGGCATGCAGGGCAGCACGACCGGATGGCCGTCGACATCGTCCACCTGTTGCGCGACGAATACGCGCTGCCCGCCGTCCAGAAGATCGAGCCTGACCGGCTCTGCGATCGGATCGAAGTCGACACCCCGGTGAGCGGGGCACGCAACTCCGCCGTGCTCTACGCCGTTGCCCGGAATCCCGGCGCCACGGCAAAGCTCCTCAAGGACCTCGAGCACATCGAGCGGCACGCCGGGCAGATCAAGGTCACGGCGCTCGCCGCACTGTCTCCGGAACCGGCGGAGCGCGCGCTGCCCGCCCCCGGTCATCGACCACAGGACGTGCGGCTCGTCACTCCTCTGCCGGCCAACGAGTCGCAGGCGGAGATCCTGCGCTCGGCGATGTCCCACCGCCTCACCGTGGCGACCGGTCCGCCCGGCACGGGGAAGAGTCAACTCGTCGCCAACCTGGTCGCCACGGCCGAGGCCGCCGGAGAGAAGGTCCTGGTCGCCTCCACCAACAACCAGGCCGTGGACGAGGTGTGCGGACGATGCGAGCGGCTGTCGCCGGGCAGTGTCGTCCGCACGGGCTCGCGTGGCTACCGGGAAGCCGAGGCCGCCGCGCTCGACTACCTGAGGACCGTTGAGCCGCCCGCGTCGAACCCCCAAACCGCCCAGGCCCGGCTCGACATCGCCGGCGACCGGCTGCGGGCGGCCCGGCTGGAACTCGACCGCGTCGCGTCGACGGAGCGGGCCCTCCGGGAGGCGGGGGAGGCCCGCGATGCGCACGCCGCCGAACTCGAAGCAACGGTGGCCGAACTCCTCGGACTCCTCCGAGACCATGACGGACCGGAAGCAGTCGCTCGCAGGGCCGAACGTGCCGCCGACGCCAAACTGCTGGGCGAATGGCGGCGCAAGCGACTGCTGCGCCGTCTGGGATTGCGAGTCGACTCCTCGGGGACCGCGGCCACCTGCCGCGCGCTCGCCCGTTTCGAGCATGCCGACGCCGCCTGGCAGAGCGTGCTGCCCCAGGCCGTGGGCGGGCCGGACGACGAAGCCCTCGCCACGCTCCTCGCTACCGCCCAACGTGAAGTCGAGGAGACGGCCGCCGCGCTTCTGGAAGTCACGGTGCGTTCGTCCGCCAGGCACCACCGCCATCTCATCACCGAACTGATACGGGCCCAGAACGGCGACGGCAGCGACTGGCGCGCTGTGAAGAACGCGCTCACGGCCGTGCGCGGCTGGGCGGTGACCAGCCTGTCCGCACGCCGCTTCCCACCGGAGCCGGCGCTGTTCGACCTCGTGATCATCGATGAGGCGAGCCAGTGCGCGATCCCGCACATCCTGCCGCTGCTTTTCCGCGCCCGCCGGGCGCTGGTCATCGGTGACGTCATGCAGTTGCCCCACGTGTCCCGGCTCAACGCGGAGCGTGAAGCCGTTCTCCGGCGCGAGCACGGCTTGCGACCCGAATGGCTGGAGAAATACCGTCTCGGATTTCGGCGCTATTCGGCCTTCCATGCGGCCGAACGATCCCTGGGAAGCGGACTTCTGCTCGACGAGCACTTCCGGTGCCACCCGCAGATCGCCGCCTTCGTCAACGAGCGCTTCTACGACGGGAACCTGAACGTCCTGACCGATATCCGCGGCCGTCCCGCCCTGCCCGCACGTCCTGCCATCCTCTGGTCGGACGTCCAGGGGCAGGCGCGAAAGTCCGGCACCTCATGGATCAATCCGGTAGAGATCGAGAAAGTTCTTGAATCGGTCCGCTACCTCCTGGAGAAGTTGCCCGGCGACGCCACCGTCGGAGTGGTCACGCCGTTCAAGGCGCAGGCCGAGATGGTGCAGCGGCGATGGGGAGCCGTCGACGGCCGGGTGCGCGTCGGCACGGTGCACACCTTCCAGGGAGGTGAGCGCGACGTCATGATCTTCTCGTTGGTGGCCGGTGAGGGCATGCGCCCGGGTACGATCCGCTGGATACAGCGCCAGCTCAACTTGTGGAACGTCGCGATCACGCGGGCCCGTTCGCACCTGATCGTGGTCGGCGACGCGGCACTCTGGGAAGGCCGGCGCGGCCTTGCGGCAGACCTGCGGGCCGCGGCCTCCGGCGAGTTCACCGCCGAGGGCGGGCAGGGCCTGGAAGACCTCCAAGCGCGGCTCTTCAGATTCCTGTCGAATCAGAGCCCGGGCTCAGAGGTGGATCTCGGGGCCATCGTCAACGGCCACCCGGCCGACGCGATGGTTCGGACGGCCGACGAGGAGATTCCCGTCATCCTGGACCCGGGCCCACCGGCGGGTGCCGACGCCGCCCGGCATCTGCGCCTCATGCTGCGACGCCGTGATCTCCTCAGTCCCGCCGAGGGCGTCACCGCTCGACGTCTTCCCGCATGGAAGCTCTACGAGGTCTGAGCCCCGGCGTCGCCCGCCATCCGACGGGCGCCGTGGAACGGCAAACTCTGGAGTTGTTGATCATTGCGGCGGCGGCGTTCAGCAGGATCACACAAAGATCATCATGTGGTTCGCCGGGGGTTGCGGGGTTCGCGGTGCCGGGGGTGATACTTGGCCCAGCCCCGCGCCGGGGAATCAACCGGAGAACAAATGGCACCGGCCGCAGATTTCAGCGCGCGCACGGTCAGGTGGTGATTTGTTCCTTCCGGGAGTTCTCTGGCCATGACGAAAAGGAGATGCGATGAGTCGTCTCATCGACCGTGCGCTTGAGCGCATCGTCCCGAAGGCCACCGGATCGGCGTGCAGCGGCAACTACTTCTGCAACGCCAACGGGCACCCCGGTTACTGGTACCGGTTCTGCTGCGTGGACTCGGGCTGCAGCTGGACCAAGATCCGCAGCAGCTGCTGATCCGACCCGGGCGGCGGTGCGGCCGCGCCGCCGCCCGGCGGGCGAGAGGTCCGGCGGCGATCCCGGTCGTCGTCCGGCGACATGGTCCGATCTTCGCTAGGGATTCCTGATGCCATATCTTGCGGCGGCCGTCGTGCTGCTCGGTGTGCTGTGCCTGCTGAACCTGCTGCTGACGGTCGGCATCCTGCGCCGGATGCGGGCGGACGCGCTGCGGTCCACAGGCCGCGACGACGGGCTCTTCGCCCTGCGGCCCGGCGACCCCGTGGGCGAGTTCGCGGCGGTGACCGGCGACGGCGACCCGGTGACGCACCATGACGTGACCGGCGTCGTCGGGTTCTTCTCCGCCGACTGCGAGGCATGCCATGATCTCCTGCCGTCCTTCGTCGAACGGGCTCGCGACCTGGGCAGGGAGAACGTCCTCGCGGTGGTCGGCGGTGACGACCCGGCGTCGGTGGCGGCCCTGACGCCCGTCGCCAGGGTGGTGCTCGCCGACCTCGACGGCGGCCCGATGGCCCGCGCGTTCCGGAACGAGTGGACTCCCGCCCTCTACGTGGTCGGGGAGGACGGGCGGATCGCCGCGACCGGCACTCGGATCGACCGGCTCCCGGTGCCGGCCGGCCGGGGCTGAGCGTGTCCGACGCCCCGGCGCCGGACCGGCGCATCGGGCCGCGCGAGCTGCGCGCCTCGGCGGCCGCGGCCATGGTCCTGATCGGACGGGCCGCCCCCGTGCGGGTTCCGCTCTTCCTGGCCCTCACCGTGGTGACGGCCGCGACGCCCGTCGCCACGGCCTGGCTCACCAAACTCGTCATCGACCGCCTGACCGGGGCGCACGGCCCGGTCGCGGGCCTGGCGCTCGGACTGGTCGCGGCGGGGACGGCGGCCGCGTTCCTGCCGCTCGCCGCCCAGTACGCGCGAGCCCAGATCGGCAGGGCGGCCGGGGCGGCCGGCACCGACCGGCTGTTCGCCGCCGCCGAACGCCAGGTGGGCCTGCGCGCCTTCGAGGACCCGGCCTTCCAGGACCGGCTCCGGCTCGCGCAGCAGGCCGTCCAGCGCCTACCGGAGATCGTGGACGGCTTCGGCGGGGGGCTCGGCGGGCTTTTGTCGCTGGCCGGCTTCCTCACCTCCCTCGCGCTTCTGAGCCCGGTGATGACCGGCCTGGTGCTCGCCGCCGCGTTGCCGGCCCTCGTCGCGGAGGTCCTGCTCACCCGTCGGCGCTCCGCCATGGAGTGGAGCATCGAGCGGTACCACCGTCGCGAGTTCTTCTACGGGCAGCTGCTCACCGGCACGGCCGCCGCCACGGAGATCCGGCTGTTCGGGATCGGTGCGTTCCTGCGTCTCCGCATGATGCGCGAGCGGCGGGACGCCGACCGGGCCACCCGCCGCATGGACCTGCGCGAGCTGCGCACCCAGGGCGGGCTGACCACGGTCAGCGCCGCGGTGACCGGCGCCGGTCTCTGGTGGGCGATCGGCGCGGCCCGCGACGGCGCGCTCAGCGCCGGGGACGTCACCATGTTCCTGGCCGCCGCGGCAGGCGTGCAGGCCGCGCTCGCGGGGCTCATCACGGCGGTGTCCGGCGGCCAGGCGCGGCTGCTGTCGTTCGCCCACTACGTCGCGGTCGTCGGCGCCGAATCCGACCTCCCTCGCGCGGAAGGCGCGGACGCGCCGCCGCTGCGCCGCGGGATCGAAGTGCGCGACGTGTGGTTC
This sequence comes from Actinomadura sp. NPDC048955, assembly GCF_040649435.1. Lineage (NCBI taxonomy): Bacteria > Bacillati > Actinomycetota > Actinomycetes > Streptosporangiales > Thermomonosporaceae > Actinomadura > Actinomadura sp. NPDC048955. The sequence goes on along the minus strand of NZ_JBEZJI010000019.1, from coordinate 85,162 downwards.
CGCTACGGCGAAGGCCACCCCTGGGTGCTGCGCGGACTCGACCTGACGATCCCTCACGGCGACGCCGTCGCGCTCGTCGGCCTGAACGGCGCCGGCAAGAGCACGCTGGTCAAGCTGCTGTGCCGGATGTACGACCCGACCCGCGGGCAGATCCTCTGGGACGGCGTGGACCTGCGCGACATCCCGCCCGAAGCGCTTCGCACCCGCATAAGCGCGGTGTTCCAGGACCACATGAACTACGAGATGACCGCCCGCGACAACATCGCCCTGGGCGATCTTGCGTCCCTGGGCGAGCCGGGCCGGGTGGAGGCCGCGGCCGCCCTCGCCGGCGTCCACGACCGGCTGGCCGCCCTGCCCCGCGGCTACGACACGGCGCTCACCCGCATGTTCGCGCTCGGCGAGGCGGACGAGGTGACCGGCGTGGTGCTGTCCGGCGGGCAGTGGAAGCGGGTCGCGCTGGCCCGGGCGCTGGTCCGCGAGGGCCGGGACCTGATGATCCTCGACGAGCCCGGCGCGGGCCTGGATCCCGAGGCCGAGCACGAGGTGCACGCGCGGATGCGCGAGCACCGCCGGGACCGCGCCAGCCTGCTCATCTCGCACCGGCTGAGCGCCGTCCGCGACGCCGACCGCATCGTGGTCCTGCGGGAGGGGCGGATCGTCGAGCAGGGCACGCACGCGGCGCTGATGGCCGCCGACGGCGGTTACGCCCGCCTCTTCCGGCTCCAGGCGTCCGGCTACCAGGAGGTCACGTGATCCGCCCCGTCCTCGCCGCCGGGGCGCTCACCGCGGCCGGGCTGCTGGTCCTCGCGGCCCGGCGCGGCCTCCTGCTGACCACCGTGGACGGGACGAGCATGGAACCCGCCCTGCGCTCGGGCGACCGCATCCTGGTGCGCCGGACCCGGCGGGTCAGACGCGGCCAGGTGATCCTTCTGCGTCCCGACGACCGGCCCCGGACCACGCTGCTGCTCAAACGAACGGTGGCCGTCCCCGGCGACCATGTGCCCGCGGGCTGGGCCGACCCCGACGTCGCGCGGATCGGCGGCGCACCGGTCCCGCCGCACACGCTCGTCGTGCTCGGCGACAACCGTCCGGTGAGCTGGGACTCCCGGCATTACGGATACGTCCCGCGCCACCGCATCGTCGGCGTCATGCTCTACCGCTTGTCCGGCCAGTAAGCACTCACCGGTCGGCACACCCACCACTGTCACGATCCGTATTGAGGTGAACACTCTGCGGGCAGAAGGAAGGCGACCGTGACGCCACTGGAAACACTCGGGAAAAGGGAGAGCACTTGCGCGTCTTCACCATGGCTCTGGGCGGCGCGGCCGCCGCCTCCAGCCTTGCCTTCACCGCCGTCGAACCCGTCCAGCTCACTTCCCAGGGTTACGGTGCTCTGAGAATCGGCAGTTCCGAGCGGGCCGCTCTTCGCACCGGGATGCTGGTCCGCAAGTTCAGCGGACGGTGGTGCGATGGTTTCGACCTGGAGGGCCACCCCACGGGCCGCGACGACCTGTCGGTCTACGTCTCCAAGAAGTACGGGGTCGCGATGATCCAGCCACCCCGCCGCACCCGCACTCCGCGCGGCGTGCACGTCGGCTCCACGCTCTCCGAGGTCAAGCGCGCCTATCCCGGCGTCCGGCGCGACGTCCACGGCTTCTGGGGCGTCACCGCGCCCCGCGACCACCGTGCGTCGTACCAGTTCGAGGTGGAACGCGGCCACGTCACGATGATGGCGCTGAACCTCAAGGACCAAGACTGCTTCAACTGATCGGCCCAGGAATCCCTTCGTGTGAACGCCTGAGCCGAACTCGCCGTCGTCACGGCCGTGACGGCCGCGGTTTTCGCGAGGCCGACCACATCATTCGCCTTCGGCCGCCTCCGCGGGGTCCGCGACCCCGTCGAGGCGGGCGACCAGATCGCGCAGGGCGGCCAACTCCTCTGCCAGCGCACGTGACCCCTTCGGGGTCAGACTGAGCCAGGTCCGGGGACGGCGTCCGTGATAGCCCTTGTGAATCTCGATATAGCCGGCCTCGTCCAGCGTCCGCAGATGCCGGGACAGATTGCCGTCGGTGAGGTTCAGGGTGTCGCGCAGATATCCGAACTCGGCACGGTCGACCTCGTGCAGCACCGTCATGATGCCGAGACGGGTGCGATGGTGGACGGTGTCGTTGAGGCCTTGCGTGGGGTGCGGTGCCCCTGGCCGCCCGCTGGTCTCCCTCATGCCCGGACCGGGGCCGCGGCGCTGGCCGAACGCAGCCGCGCCCACGCCCGCAGCTGGACGACCAGCGCGCCGACCAGCAGGACGGCGGCCAGCAGGATCAGGTTCTGTGCCGGGTTGAGCATTCCATCGATCATGCCGCCCTGCGGGGGCGCGAGCCAAGGCGGGATCTGGCCGAGGCCGTAGCCGTTCATGATGACGCACAGCCCCCCGTACACGAGGCCGCAGACCGCGACCCCCGGGCTCCGCTCCACCTTGGCCAGGACCAGCAACCCGACCGCGATCGCCAGCAGAGGACTGACCACGGCACTCGCCACGAAAGTCTCTCCGAGGGGCGGAGACGCATCCTGTGCGCCATGGTCCTGAGCGAATACGGCGAGTAGGAACACGGCGAACAGCGCCGCGCCCGCGTACGCCCATGGGCGCCAACGCACGGCGAGGCCGACGCGGGCGGCCCGCCGCCGGTACCACCAGGCGCATGCCAGGTAGCTCAGTGGCCCTGTGATCAGCCAGAACGCGATCGAGAGGGCTCCCGATCGGTCGAACCCGCCCAGCCCCGCATAGCCGCTCGCCGAACCGGGTCTGCTCGCGCCGCCGCCGTCCGGCAGCGTCTCCATCGCGTGGAAGGGGTGGGAGTACAGGGGGATCGAGGCCAGGGTCAGCAGGCCGAAGATCATCAGCGGGACCGCCGCCCCGCGCGCACGGGCACGGGTGAGCCGCCGCAGCCTGGCCACCTCGTCGAGTATCCGGTCGGGGGACTGTGGATCCATGATGACCCCTCCAGCACGTCGCGCTTGGAAAGTACTTTGCATCAGCGAGTACTTTCGCGTCAAGAGTGCCGGTGACGCTCGCAGAGCAGGGGGACGATCGGGGCGGCGGGTCACGCGTCGGTCGGCGTGGTCGGCCCGCCGGCCGGAAGTTCCGCGCATAGAAAGGAGTACGGCGGGGAGGATGGGTCCTCCCCGCCGCAGGTGCCGGGATCAGCCCTCAGGCTTCTCCTTGCTCCGGACGCGCGCGACGTACGTCAGGACCAGGCGGACGAGCCTGGTGCTCCGGACGTACCTGACGCACATCTGCATCAGGCGGGCGATCCTGGGGGGAAGGCCGTCGAGCCAGGTCGAGAACTTCGACGGCTTGTCCCCGTCCGGGATCCGGGCGCGCGTGACGCCCACTTCCGCGGCGATGACCAGCCCGGCCCCTGCCCAGTTGGCCAGGGTCGGGAATTGGCCGGCGAGCATGCCGTCGACCATCGCCAGCCCGTTGTCCACGGGCATGACACCGGCGTGGGTCGTGACCGTCAGGCCACGCTTCCACGCCGCGTTGATCATCAGCAGGGCGACGGTGCCCAGGGTGCCCGAGATCGAGCAGATGACCCAGGCCTCCGTGCTGACGTGGAGCAGCGCTCCGGGCGCCTCGGCGGAGAAGAGCATCCCCGTGAGGAGGATCATGGTGGGCAGCCTTGCCAAGGTCGCCACCGTGTTGACTTCCTCCCGCTTGAGGCCGGACGTCACCGTTGCGTAGACGTGGTAGGCGAAAGCCACCAGTCCGATGAGCCCGAAGCCCACGAGGTCGCCCGACCCCAGGCCGTCGACCAGCAGGAACACGGACGCGGCGGCGAAGAGCGGCCACACGAGCGCCCACTTCCGCTTGGCGCGGATGATCCTGAAGGTCATGGCGGCCATGGCGCCGAAGACGAACGCCAGACACGTGATCGTCCCGTAGGGGACGAGTGTCATGGCCGCCCGCGCTGCGACGAGGCTGATGACGCTCGATCCGCCGATGGCGAGCGCCCTCCACCACACCGGCCATCCGGCCCTGAAAGCCGGCCTGACCCAGACCCACAGCACCGCAGTGCCGATGAGGGTCTGCAGGAAGGAGGTCATGATGGGCCCCTCCTCCTTGATGGTGTTGAAGAAGAGCTGGAGGACGACGCCTATCTCGCCGACCACCAGCGCCGCCATCACGAGGAAGGCGAGCCTGCCCTGCGGCGGAGCGGCTTCGCTGGGTTCACCCAGCTTGGCGGCCCCGTTTCCTTTGGTGAAGCCCATTTGGGGGACTCCCCTTTCGGTGCACGGTGCACCAGGAAGTCCCGGGTGTCCGCCCGGCTCTCCCTGGTTGCACCTAGCTGACAGTGCAACTCGCTGAGAGAGCCGGAACAGGCTCTTCTTTGAGTTTCAATCGGATGCTAACAGGATGATCGCTTCATCGAAAGTGTTATTCTGTCAAGCGTGTAAGCCCCTCTTCATTGCGGCGGACTAGTCACCCGTCGGCAGGGGCGCACAGGAGCGGCGGATCGGCCTTAGCGGAGGGAACGTTCACTGGACGTCCCGCCCGGTGCACGAGGCCGGTCCGCCGTTTCTTTTCTTCGCAGCTCACGGGCATGACAGAGCATGAAACGGCGGGAATGGACGCCATTTTGGATCGTTCCTATATTGTCGGCCGAGTCGTCCTGAGGCCGGTCGCGTGCCGAAATGCTCGACTGGCGGGCCGGGTGGTCCCTTGACAGTCCGGCGAGCAGGGCATGACCGTGCGATGGACTGATCGCGCCTGTTCAGAAGGTATTAGAACGGTCCAAAATACTGTCGCCGCTAAAAAATCGGTTGTAGCGGGCCCGAAATGACCGCTTCGCTGCGCGATGGACGTCCCTGGCTCGGCGAAGTCGCGGCATCGGCATCGGCGCCGGTATCAGCCGGTCCGGGGAACCTCGTCATTAACGGCCTCGCCGGTGATGCGCCAGCCGGCGAGGCTGGACATGTGGACGACGCCCTTGTCGTCGCGGTGAAGTTCGTACACCCAGAGCGACAGGTCCGGCTTGAAGACGGAGGCGACCAGGACGTAACGGTCGCCAGTACGGTCCTCAACGATCAGTGACGGGTGCACGGGGATGCGGATGTCGGCGGCCTCGGGCACGGTAGGAAACGGGGTCATCTCTCCGCCCTTCGAGCGTTGGCGAGACGGTCTTCTCTCCGGGCCGGGCGGCCGCGGGCCCACCGTGGTCAGTACCAGGTGAGGACCACGGACCCGGCGGTCATTCCCCCGCCGATGGAGGCGAGCAGCACCCGCTCGCCCCGCCGCAGCGGCCGCCTGGCGTGTTCCGCCGCGAGCGTGATCGGTATGGACGCGGCAGCGGTGTTGCCGTAGCGCGGCGCCGTGAGCGCGAGCTTCTCGCGATCGAGGCCCATCGCCGCGGCCAGCTCCTCGACGAGGCGGACGTTCCCCTGGTGGAACACGATTCTGTCGATTTCACTCAAGGAGACGCGGGCTTCCTCCAGTGTCCGGCGGACCACTTTCGGTACGAACTCCAGCGCCCATTCGCGGACGGCGCGTCCGTCCATCCTGAAGAGGTGCTCCCCGTCCGCCAGCCGATCGGGGGTGAGCGGCCTGTCGGTGCCCCCGCCCCTGATCTGGACGTGCGCGGCTCCCGCCCCGTCCGCCAGCAAGAATGATCCGGCCATGCCGTAGCCTTCCGGCACCCTGCCGACCAGTGCCGCCCCGGCGCCGTCACCGAAGAGGCTGACCGTGCGCCGATCGGTCCTGTCCACCACCGCGGAATACTTGTCGGCGCCGATGACCAGCGCCAGCCGGAGCCCGGGGCGAGCGGCGACGAACGCCTCGGCGATGGTGAGCGCGTAGAGGAAGCCCGAGCAGACGGCGTTGACGTCGAACGCGGGAACGTAGGCCAGCCCGAGTTCCTCCTGCACCAGCACGGCGGTGGACGGTTGCGGCCGATCAGGTGTGGAAGTGGCGACGATGACCAGACCGATGTCGCTCCTGGTCCGCTCGTCGTCGAGAAGCGGGCGTGCCGCGTTGACCGCCAACCTCGACGTCGGTGTGCCGGCGGGTGCGTAGCGGCGTTCGAGGATGCCGGTCTTGCGCACGATCCACTCCGGTGCCGCTCCCGACCACGCCGCGATCTCGTCGTTGTTCACGATTCGCTGCGGGACGTAGCCGTTCACCGAAACGATGCCGGCGGCCATCCCGGACCGCGCCGCACTCCCGCCCTCGCTCACGTCTCGGTCACCTCGACCAGGCGCGGGGTCTCGCGGACCTTGGCGCGCCGCTGGAGCAGCACACCCGACGGCTGGTCCGGCCGGTGGACGACCCGCACCAGTTCCCATCCCTGCCGCAGGTAGTAGTCCGTCAGGGGCGTGTTGCCGGTCCACGCGTCACCGCGGATCCAGTGCGCTCCCTCCCTGGCGGCCCGGGAGGCGGCCCAGTCCACCAGGTCGGCTCCGAGCCCGGTGCCGGCGTGCTCCCGGGATACAAGCGACAGGTAAATGTATCGATGGGGTTCGGCCTCCTCCTCCGGCAGCCAGAGGCCGGGCTGCGTGCGCGGCTTGATCGTCACCATGCCGGCCGGTCGCCCGCGTTCGTCGATCGCGCACCAGGTCTGCCGGTGGTGGATGGACGCCAGGATGGCCGCCTTCATCATCTCGGGTTCCAGGCGGGGCTCCTGCCATTGGTCGATGCCGCGCCCGGCCAGCCATCTCAGGGTGCTGTCGTATATGTCCAGCAGCCCGCCGAGATCTGCCGGGGTAGCCATCCGCAACAGCACGTTTTCTCCTTAGTGAAGGCGCTCATCAGTTCTGGAGTGCACGCCTACGGCCGCTTCAACAGATGCCTCAGGCGCGGCGGGCGGGCAAGTCCCGCGTTTGCGTGACATGCCTTGGGACGCGGTGACGGACATGCTCTGCATGTGGGTCGCCCGGCGGCACATGCGCGGCATCGTTCGCCATGTGCCGATCGCCGCCCATGCCCTCAGGAGGTACTGCGTGGATTTTGCGATAAGCCCGAGACAGCGAGAGCTGTGCGCAGAAACAGTTCGTTTTGCACGCCAGGAGTTGGGCGGACGCACCGACGAATCCGACAGGTCGGGGAGCCTCGACACCGAAGGCTGGCGGAAGGCCGCCGAGTTCGGGGCACTGGGCTGGCCTGTGCCCCGCGAGCACGGCGGTTCCGGGTTCGATCCGCTCACCTCGGCGCTGGCCTTCGAGGCGCTCGGCTACGGATGCTCGAACAACGGCCTGCTCTTCGCGATCAACAATCATGTCTGGGCCTGCGCGATCTACCTGGTCAAGCACGGCACCGAGCGGCAGAAGGCCCGCTGGCTGCCGGAACTGTGCAGGGGAGCGGTCGTCGGCGCGCACGCCCTGACCGAGCCGCAGGCGGGTTCGGACATGCTGGCGCTGGCCGCCACCGCGCACCGGGACGGCTCGGGCTGGGTGCTGAACGGAACCAAGACCTTCATCAGCAACGGCTCGTGCGCGGACCTCTTCGTCACGTTCGCGAGGACCAGTGAATCGGAGGGCTCCGAGCGCGCGCTGTCGGCGTTCCTGGTGCCCGCCGACGCGCCCGGAGTGCGGGTCACGCGCGAGCTGGAAAAGGCCGGTCTGCGCGGTGCCCCCATGGGGGAGATCCAATTCTCGGACGTCCGGCTCGACGCGGATCAACTGCTGGGCCGGGAGGGCGCCGGGTACCAGATATTCACGTCGACGATCGAGTGGGAACGCGGTTTCCTCTTCGCCAGTGGCGTCGGGACAATGCGGCGGCTGCTGGAGACATGTGTCGAGCACGCCGCGAAACGTGAACAGTTCGACCGGCCGATCGGGTCATTCCAGGCCGTGTCCCACACGCTGGCCGACATGCGAATACGTCTCGAACTCGCGCAGTTGACGCTGTACAAGTTCGGCTGGCTGAAGCGGGAGGGGCGGCTGGCCATGCTGGAGTCGTCGATCCTCAAGCTCGTCGTCAGCGAGGGTCTGCTCCAAACCGCCCTGGAGGCGGTCCAGCTCCACGGCGCGCGCGGCTACCTCACCGAGGGCGGGATCGAACGGGAGGTGCGCGACGCGCTCGCCGGCACGATCTACGGCGGTACGTCGCAGATCCAGCGGTCGATCATCGCGAGCCTGCTCGGCCTGCCGGGTGCGCCATGAGCACGCGGCCGAGCACGCACGGCCGGCCCGGAGCGAGCACGACCGAGCACACGATCCGGCTGCCGCGTCCGGTCCCCGCCGGACTCGCCGCCGAGCTGGCCAGACGGATCTTCTTCGTCTCCGAGAGCATCGTGGGCTTCCGGCTGCTGCGCGGTACGGACGACGCCGTGGACGCGGTGGCGCTGCGGACCGGCGCGGCCGAGCCGGCCGCGGAGCTCGCCCGCAAGCTCCGGCACATGGTCGGCGCGGACGTCCTCGGCCAGCTGACCCGTCCCCCCAAGGTGATCTGGCGCTCGGCGCGCACGGCGGACACGCGGCCCGGCGTCTTCGAGGCGCTGGCGGATCGGGGGGCGGCCTTCGAGGCGGGCGAGGGCCAGGTCGCGGTCGGCGAGCCCATCCTGACGATCATGGATCGGTTCGACGGCATGCTGCGGGAGATCGCCGTCGCCGAGCTCGGCGCCACCGAGTTCCGCTATCCCACGCTCGTTCCGACCGGGGCCCTGCAACGCAGCGGGTACTTCTCCGCGTTCCCCCAGCACGTCATGCTCGCCACCCGGCTGCGGGGCGACCTGGACGTCTACCGGGAGTTCACCGAGCGGGACGAAGGCGATGGAGACGTCGGCGAGGCGATGCTCGCCCACTGCCGCAACGCGGACTACTGCCTGCCTCCGACCATGTGCTACCACACCTTCCACCAGTACGCGGGGAAGCGGCTGCCGTCGCCGTCCACGGTGGTCACCGCCCGCGGAAAGTCGTTCCGGTACGAGGGCCGCTACCACGCCTCGCTGGAGCGGCTGTGGGACTTCACGATCCGGGAGATCGTGTTCATGGGGGAGCGCGACCGGGTCCTGGACGGCCGGCAACGCTTCCTGCGACGGGCCGTCGAGCTGGTGGAGCGGTTCGGCCTCTCCGGACGCTGCGAGGTGGCCACGGACCCGTTCTTCTGCGCCGCGGACGGCGCGGAGCGCGTCTCCGCGCAGCGGCTGCTCGAACTGAAGTACGAGCTGCGGCTGGACATCGCCCCGGACGCCACGGTCGCCGTCGGCTCGTTCAACTTCCACGAGCAGCACTTCGGGACGGCGTTCGACATCACCGGCCGCGACCGCGGACCGATCTGGACCGGGTGCGTGGGGTTCGGGCTGGAGCGGCTGGCCTACGCCTTCGTCTGCCAGCACGGGCTCGACGAGAGCGGCTGGCCGGAAGAGTTCCTCGGCGGCGAACGCGGCCGCCCGCACGATAGGGGAGTCGATCGATGATCAACGCGGTCGGAGTCGTCGGCGCCGGCACCATCGGCACCGGGGTCGCCCATGCCTTCGCCGAGGCGGGGTACCCCGTCGTCCTGGTCGACACCTCCGAGGAGGCGCTGAAGACCGCGAGGGAGACGATCGCGGGGAACGCCCGGCTGCTGCCCGTGGTGGTCGGCCGCGCCCCGACGCGCACGGCCGACGAGATCCTCGCCCTGATCACGCCGTCCACCGAGCTGGGCGACCTTCGCGACGTCGGCTACGTGGTGGAGAACGTGACCGAGAAGTGGGACGTCAAGAAGGACCTCTACCGCGATCTGGACCGCGTCTGCGCGCCGGAGTGCGTCCTCGCGGTCAACACCTCGGCGATTCCCATCACCAGGCTCGCGGGTCGCACGAGCCGACCGGACAAGGTGATCGGCAACCATTTCATGAACCCGGTGCCGGTCATGCCCCTCGTGGAGATCATCCGTGGCTTCCACACGAGCGACGCGACCCTCGAGGTGTCCCGGCGGCTGCTGGCCGACATCGGCAAGGACACCATCCTCGTGGGCGACTCCTCGGGCTTCGTGACCAACCGCGTGCTCATGCTCACGATCAACGAGGCGATCTTCCTGCTGCACGAGCAGGTGTCCTCGCCCACGGACATCGACCGGCTCTTCAAGAAATGCTTCGGGCACCGGATGGGGCCCATGGAGACCGCCGACCTCATCGGCCTCGACACCGTCCTCTATTCGCTCGAGGTCTTGCTGGACGAGTTCAAGGACCCGAAGTACCGGCCGTGCCCGCTGCTGCGCAGGTATGTGGACGCCGGTCTGCTCGGGCGGAAGACCGGACGGGGTTTCCACGTCTATGACCACGACTGACGCCGGCTCGTACCAACGTGGAGGAGGACAGGGACACATGGACGGTGAACTCGGCGGGGACCTGCGGGGACCCGACGACGAGCGGGTGCTCGCCACGGTGCGGGAATTCGTGTCCCGGCACACCGGGGGAGCGTCGATCGCCGACGACGTCGACATCTTCGCCACCGGCTACGTCAGCTCTTTGTTCGCGGTGCAGATCCTCACCTGGGTCGAGCGCACCTTCGATATCGCGGTCGCCGGCGACGATCTGGACATCGCGAACTTCCAGAGCGTCGAGGCCATCACCCGGTTCGTGGCGGGGAAGCGGGCCGTCGCGTCGACCGGGACGATCGGAGGGTGACCGATGGCCAGTCACGCCGGACGGGTGTCGTCCACCGGCGCGGACGCGGCGGCCGGCGGGAAGCCGCGCCTGATGCCGGTGGACGGCGTCGCCGACGCGGCTTCGGCGGCGGCCTGGTTGGCGGACAACCGGGCGGAGATCCTCGCCGAGTTGCGCCGCCATGGAAGCCTGATGATCCGCGGACTGCCGATCGAGTCGCCTGAGCATTTCGCCGCGGCGCGGGATGTGCTCCTCGAAGACCACCTGGAAGTGCCCAGGGAGGAGACGACCCCGCGAACCGGCTACGGGAACGGAATCTTCTCGGCGACCGATCTGCCGCCGGTGCAGCGAATCCGGTTGCACTGCGAGGACAGCTACAGCGTCGTGTTCCCGGGAATCGTGCTGTTCTGCTGCCTGGTTCCGCCCGCGAAGGGCGGTGCCACCACTCTGGGCGATACCCGCCGGCTGCTGGCCGCACTGCCCGAAGATCTGGTCGAACGATTCAGGCGTCGCGGCTGGATGATCGTCCGGAATTTTCAGGAGCATGTGGGAATGCCGTGGCAGCAGGCCTTCGGCACCACGGACCGCGCGGCCGTCGAATCGTACTGCGACCAGAACGAGCTGAGCTACGAGTGGCTGCCGGGCGACCGGCTGCGCACCAGCGGGGTCCGCTCGGCCACGCTCCGGCATCCGGTGACGGGCGAGGAGAGCTGGTTCAACCACGTCGCGGTGTTCAACGAGTGGACCCACGATCCCGAGACCAGGGAGATCCTGGTGGCCGCGTGCGGTGCGGACGGGCTGCCGCAGAACACCTACTACGGCGACGGTTCGCCGATCGACCCCGCGGACGTGGCCGTCATCAACCGGGCCTTCGACGAGGTGATGGTCCGCGAGAGCTGGCGGCGGGGCGATCTGGTGCTGGTGGACAACCTCCTGTGCAGCCACGGGCGTGAACCGTTCACCGGGGACCGCCGGGTCCTGGTCGCCATGGGGGAGCCGCGGCGGATGGTGGAATGCTCGCCGTCGGGGCCGATCGGTCCGGCGGCGTTCGGACCGGGGGAGGACTGATGGACGTGACGGTGAACGACCGGGCCATCGCCGAACTGGGCCTGTCCGTCGGAGAGTCCGGGCCGCCGATCGCCCGGGCGGACGGGACCTCGTCCATGGAGGACGCCCGCGCATGGCTGACCGAGCGGCGCGGCGCGTTCAGTGCGGCGCTGGCCCGGTACGGATGCCTGCTGGTCCGGGGCCTGCCCATCGCGAGTGTGCACGACTTCGCCGGGGCGCGCGACGTCCTGCTCGACCAGAGGGTGAGCTACCGGGAGAAGGCGACGCCGCGCAGCGACTACGGGGAGGGGGTGCTGTCGTCCACCGACCTGCCCAGCGCGCAGGTGATCCGGCTGCACAACGAGAACAGCTACACCCTGGACTTCCCCGGGGTCCTGCTCTTCGGCTGCCTGGTGGCACCGGAGGAGGGCGGGGCCACCACCGTGGCCGACACCCGGGAGGTGCTCGCGAGGATCCCGGCGGAGCTGGCCGACCGCTTCCGGCGGCTGGGGTGGGTGCTCGCGCGCAACTACCGCGAGCATGTCTCCTTGCCGTGGCCGACCGCCTTCGGAACGTCCGACCGCGCCGCGGTGGAGGACTACTGCCGTCGCAGCTCCATCGGGATCAGGTGGCTGCCCGACGACGGTCTGGCGACGACGCAGCGGCGGGCGACGACCATCCACCATCCGGTGACGGGCGAGGAGGTGTGGTTCAACCACATCGCCTTCTGGAGCCGGCACTCGCTCGACCCCGACGTCCGGGACGTGCTCCTGAGCAGCTACGGACCGGACGGGCTTCCCTTCGACACGTTCTACGGGGACGGCAGCCCCATCGACGCCGAGGACGTCGCCGCGCTGAACGCCGCCTACGACGGCGCCCAGCGCCGGGAGTCGTGGCGGGCGGGCGATCTGCTGCTGGTCGACAACATCCTGTCCTGCCATGGCCGCGAGGCCTTCCGCGGCGACCGGAAGATCCTCGTCGCGATGGGCGAGCAGGTCAGCCTGGCCGACTGCCGGCCCACGGTGGAACCCGCGCCCGAACCGGTCGCCGGCTGAGTCCGGCGGCCCGCGGGCCTACGTACCGGTCGATCGCCACTTGGCTTCACAGTCCCTCGAAGGTGGTTACAGATGCGCCCCGACCAAATCGAACGGATCTGCCGGCTGACGCCGTTGCAGGACGGGATGTTCTTCGAGGCGCTGCGCAAGCAGGACTCCGGCGAGACGATCTATCAGCTCTGCCTCCGGCTGGAGGGCGCCCTCAGCCCGTCGCTTCTGCGGGAGTCCTGGCGCGCCGTCCTCCGCAGGCACCCGATCCTGCGCACCTCGTTCCACTACGAGCGGCTGGACCTGCCGGTGCAGGTGGTGAGCCGTGACGCGGATCCCGAGTGGCGGGAGTCGGACTGGCGGGGCACGCCCGCCGAGGAGATCGAGCAGCGGCTGGAGACCATGCTCGCCGAGGACCGGACCCGCCCGTTCGAACTCGGGCGGGCTCCGCTGATGCGCCTGGCCGTGATCCGGGTCGCCGATGACGCGTGGTGGCTGATCTGGTCCTATCACCATCTCCTGCTCGACGGATGGTCGACCTATCTCGTCCTCGACGACGTGTTCGGCTGGTACCGGGAACTCGCCGCCGGACGGCTGCCCGAGCGGCGGATCCCGCGACCGTTCTGGGAGTACGTCGCGTGGACCCAGCGGCAGGACCTCGGGAAGGCCGAGCGCTTCTGGCGCGACCGCCTCGCCGGATTCACCTCACCCACTCCGATCGGCGAAGGGGCCGTCGACCCCCCGGCCGGGAACGGGCCGGAGTTCGACGAGGTCCACGCGACCGTGCCCACGGAGGTGTTCGCGGGGCTGGAGGCTCTGGCCCGGACCCGGCGGCTGACGCTGGGCACCGTGGTGCAGGCGGCGTGGGCGTTGACGCTCAGCCGGTACAGCCGGCGGGAGGACGTCGTCTTCGGCTCGGTGGTCTCCGGCCGTCCACCCGAGTTCGCCGGTGTGGACGACATGGTCGGGTTGTTCATCAACGTCCTCCCCGTCCGGGCCCGGGTCGCCGGAGACGTCTCGCTCGCCGACTGGCTGACCGGGCTCCAGGCGCAGCTGGCCGACGGCCGCGAGTACGACTACAGCCCGCTGGCGCACGTCCAGCGGTGGAGCGAGGTACCGCGCGGCAGCGCGCTGTTCGAGAGCCTGGTCGTCTACATCAACTATCCGGTGCGGCCGAGCTGGACCGATGGGGGGACGGTCAAGGTCGCCGACCTGCGGGTCATCCAGCAGCCGCACTACCCCCTGCACCTGACGGCCGTGCCCGACCAGGGGCGGCTGCGGATGGTCCTCGGCTACGATCCGGCGCGCTTCGGGCGGGGCACGGTCGAGCGCGTCCGCGACCTGGTGGTGGAGATCCTCACCATCGCCGCCACCGATCCCGAGCGCCGCGTCGGTGAGCTGCCGGGATGGCCGGAACCCGACGGGCGGCCGGCGGCGGACGACGCGGGCGCCGTCGCGGCGTCTGGCTGGTCTCTTGACCGGCTGACCGACCAGTGCCTGCGCACTCCGGATGCGCCGGCGGTCGTCTGTGGCGATCTCACACTGACGTACGGGGAACTGGATCGCCGAGCCGAACGCGTCGCCGGTGAGCTGCGCCGCTCCGGGGCCGGCACCGTCGCCGTCGTGCTGGGCCCGTCCCCGGCGCTGCCGGTGAGTCTGCTGGCCGTGGTCAAGGCCGGTGGCACGATCCTTCCGCTGGACCCGGATGACGGCGACGAGCGGATCAGTGCCGCGATGGCCGCGACCGGTGCCGCGGTGGCGCTCTGCGACGGCTCCCTCGCGGACCGGCTGGCCGCGACCGACCGGCTGACGGTGGGTGACGATCTGCACCTCCTGCGTCTGGGCACCGAGCCTCGCGCCGGGCAGCCGGGCGCGGGGTCCGATTCCCGGAGCACCCCTGCGGAGGACGGTTCGGACGCCCCCTCCGGGACGCGCTGGGCGGTGTCGGAGCATGACGCGCAGGGGGCGGCGACCACCTCGATCAGGTACGACGCGCTGGCAGAACTGCTGCACTGGATGGGCGAACACTTCCCGGTGTCCGCCGGCGATCGCGTCGCGCACCTGCGCCCGCCCGGTTCGGCGGAGTCGGTGCGCGACATCTTCTGGACGATGTCCTCCGGCGCGGCGCTGGTTCTCGCGCCGCCCGCGGCCCGGCCGTCCGCCGGGGCGTCCCCGGCCGTCCTCGAAGAGAGCCTCGTCGAGAACGAGGTCACCGTGGCCGTCGTCCCAGGCTCACCCGCCGTGGCACCCGTTCTCGGACGGTGCCGTTCCCTGCGCCTCGTCTTCGTGCCGGGCCCGCTGCCGACGGCGTCGCGGCTTGAGCTCACGCAAGTGACGGGCGCGGATCTGGTGGAGGAATACCGGTTCCCCCATCCGGTGCCGCAGAGTTCGTTCTGGCACGCCGGGACGGGGGAACTCGTCGCGGCGCCGGTCGCGGCGCGCCGCCGCGGCCATCCGCGGGTGCTGCCGTCCGCGGCCGACGCCGACGCCCCCGTGCCCGCGACGAAGTCGGGCGCCCGGCACTGGGCGGCGGAGGCGGCGCTGGCCGGGCATCCGGGCGTGCGGGACGCGGCGGTGACCGTTGCGGCAGGGCCCTCCGGCGAACAACGGCTCACCGCGTACGTCGTGCCGGCCGGCGACTCCGCGCACGGCATGCCGGACGCCTCGGAGCTGGAGGCATTCCTCGCGCTCCGGCTGCCGGCCCGGCTGGTGCCGGCGACGTTCGTACCGCTCACCGCCATGCCGACGGCCCGGGACGGGCAACCGGACCTGGCCGCCCTGCCGGCGCCGGAAGCGGACGCCGCGCCGGAGGCCGTCCCCGTGGCGTCGCCGACCGCCGTGACGGCCGAGGTCCTGACGGGCATCTGGGCACAGGTCTTCGACAGAGCCCCCGCCCTGGACGAGGACTTCTTCGACCTCGGCGGTCACTCGCTCCTCGCGATCAAGCTGGTGTCGCGGATCCGCTCGGCCCTGGGCGTGGACTTCACCCTCAACGACCTGTTCGGCGACCCCACGGTGATCGGCACGGCCCGCGCCGTGATGGCGGCGATGCGCTCCGGGGACACGCTGGAGCCGGAGCGGGCGATCCCGAAGCGCGAGCAGACCGGGCCGGTTCCCGCGTCCTTCGCCCAGGAGCGCCTGTGGATCCTGGACCGGCTCGGCGGGGCGGCGCGCCACGACAACATCCTGCTGCCCTGCCGGCTGCGCGGGCCGGTGGACGTGCCGGCGTTCCGGGCCGCGCTCACCGCCCTGATGGAGCGGCACGAGGTGCTGCGGACCTGTCTCGGCGAGATGGACGGGCGTCCGGTCCAGGTCGTGCACGGGTCGGTGGAGACGCCGCTCGCCGTCAGCGACCTCTCGTCGCTTCCGCTGCCGGAGGCCGAGCGCGGAGCGCGCGCGATGCTGGAGGAGGACAGCGCCCAGCGCTTCGACCTGTCGGCCGCTCCGCTGTTCAAGGTCCGGGTCGTCCGGCTGGCCGAGGACGACCACGTGATCGGCATCTGCCTGCATCACGTGGCGATCGACGGCTGGTCGACCGGCGTGCTCTTCCGCGATCTGGGCGAGCTCTACCAGGCATGCGCCACCGGGCGTGCGGCCGCGCTCCCGCCGCTGACGGCGCAGTACGCCGACTTCGCGACGTGGCAGCGCGGGCGGCTCACCGGCGAGCCCCTCGACGAACTCCTGGGGTACTGGACCGAGGCGCTCAGGGACGCGCCGGAGATGCTCGAACTCCAGCCCGGCCGGCCGCGGCCGGCGGAACGCTCCTACAAGGGCGGCCGGTTCGATGTCGACCTCACGCCCGACGTCCTCCGGACCGTGCGCGAACTGGCCCGCCAAGAGGGCGGCACGCTGTTCATGGTCCTGTTCGCGGCGTTCGCCGTCCTGGTCGCCCGCCGCGCCGGCCGGCGCGACTTCGTCATCGGGGTGCCGGTGGCGGGCCGCTCGCATCCGGACCTGGAGAACCTCGTCGGGTTCTTCGTCAACACCCTCCCGGAGCGTCTCGACCTTTCCGGAGAACCGACGTTCCGCGGGCTCGTGCACCATGTCCGGCGGGTGCACCTGGGCGCCCTCGCCCATGAGGACCTGCCGTTCGAGCGGCTGGTCGGGGAGCTCGGTCCGGATCGCGCCACGGACCGCCTCCCGCTGGTGCAGGTGGCGTTCAACTTCCAGAACGCGCCGTTCGCGCCGCTGCGGTTCGGGGAGGTGGAGGCCACCCTGTTCGAGACCGATCACGAAGTGGCCCGCTTCGACATGGTCGCCGAACTCTACGAACACCAGGACGGCGTCCACTGCATGTTCCACTACTCGGCCGATCTGTTCGAACCGGCCTACGTGCGCCAGTTCGCCGACGAGTACCTGGACCTGGTGCGGCGCCTGGCGGCCGAGCCGGACGGCCCGGTCTTCGCCGCCGCGGACGGTGCGGTGGACGTGCCCGCACAGGTGCGGCAGGCCTTGGACACCTCGAGCTTGAGCCGGCTGCGAGCCCTGCAGGGCCAGGGCTGAGGGTGCGGCGAGCAGAAGGGAGGACCGTGATGATGACGCAAGGGCCGCTGACCGACCGCGACGCGACCGGCGCGGGACCGAACCGGGTCGAGGACGTCTTTCCGCTCACCGCCTGGCAGCAGGCGGCGCTGCTGGCCGATCCCGGCCGGGCCGGCGAAGTGAGCGTCGCGTTCGACGGTCCGTGCGACCTGCCCGCGCTCGTCCGCGCGCTCGCGGGCCTGGTCAGGCGCCATCCAGTGTTGCGCGGCACGGTCGACCTGCCGCCGTCCGGAGGACCGGTGCACCTGGTGCGTCCGGCCCCGGCTAGCGCCTCGGACGAGCTCGCCCTCACCGACCTGCTTTGGACATCCGCCGAAGGCGGCGAGGCCGCCGAACTGCCGACCGGCCCGCTCGGCATGCCCGCTTCCTCGTCCTGCGCCGTGCGGCGATCATCCGATGGCCGGGTGGCGGTCTCGCTCCGGCTCGCCGGGCCGCTGCTCGACAGGCGCAGCGGTGCGCTGCTCACCACCGAGCTGCTTCGCGGTTACGAGGAAGAGCTCCACGGCCGGCGATCCGAGGACGCGCCGCCGGTGACCGGGATGCGCGACATGATCGCAGCGGAGTGGGGCGCCGTCACCGGCGAGGCGACCGAGTACTGGCAGCGAACGCTGGAGCAGGCCCCGGACGGCCTGGCCTGGCGAACACTTGACGCGACGGTCGCGCGCGGCGCTCCAGCGGTGGCGGCCTTGCCCTCCGATCTGGTCTCGCGGCTGCGGCACACCGCCCTGATGCTGGGCACCTCCCAGGACGCGGTACTGCTGGCCGCGTACCTGCGCGTGCTCGCCCTGATCGCCGGCACCGGAACGGCCGGGGCATGGCTGCTGGATGACGTGCGCGGGCCCGCGGGCGTCGGCGAAGAGGCACTGGGGGACTTCCGCTCCCTGCTCCCGGTCTCGATGTCCTGCGACGTCCCGACCTGGGCCTCGCTCGTGGCACGGACGAACGCGGCATTGGCGGCCCACCGGCCTTACCGGCTCTTCCCCGTGGCCGAACTCGTCGAGACGGGCTCGGTCCCGGGCGCCCTGTTCGAGTACTGCGAGATGCCGGCCACCGCTCGACCGTCCGCCGAGTCGCTGGGCCCGGTCGAGCGGACCATCACCGACTCTCCCGTCGCGCCCTTGACCCTCACCGTGGAGGACGCCGCCGACGCCGGAGGCGTGACCCTGCGGCTGTTCCGGCCCGGCGGCGACCCCGGCGAGATCCTCGGCTACTACCTGCGGGCGCTGACCGAGATCACCGCCGACGCGGAACGCGATCCCCGGTCCAGTGCCCCGCTGCTCGGTTCCGTGCCCGCCGGTCCGGTGTCCATCCGGCCCGCCGAGGCGACGCCTCCCTCGTCCGCGGCCGCCGAGGACGCGGTCACGCTGCACGGACTCATCGCCCGGCAGGCGGCCCGGACTCCGGACGCGCCCGCGGTCATCGACGGCGACACCGTGATCGGCTACGCCGAGCTGTACGAACGGGCCACCGTACTGGCCGACCGGATCCGAACGGCCGGCGTCGCGCCGCAGGGCCTGGTCGGAGTGCACGTGCCACCCGGGGCCGACCTGGTCGTCGCGCTGGTCGCGGTGCTGGCCGCGGGCTGCGCGTTCCTCCCCCTGGACGTCCGGTATCCGCGGCGCCGCTGCGAGTTCGCGCTCGGCGACGCCGGCGCCGACCTGCTGCTAACCCGCTCGGACGTCGCGGACCGGCTTGACTTCGCCGGACCCGCGATGCTCCTTGACCGGCGGGAGCTCCTTGACCGGGGGGGCGGCGACCCCGGGGGGCGGCGGTCCTCGCTGGACCGGTCGCCGACCGAGTCCCCCGCCTACGTGCTCTACACCTCCGGCTCCACCGGCCGTCCCAAGGGCGTCGTGATGCCGCACCGCGCCGTGGTGGAGCAGGTGCGGTGGGCGGTGGAGGCCTTCGGGCTGCGGCCCGGCGACCGGGTGGCGCAGCGGACGCCGGTCGCCTTCGACGCCGCGCTGTGGGAGCTCTTCGCCCCGCTGAGCTGCGGAGCGGCCGTCGTCACCGTCCCCTTGGGGGCCGACCGCGACATCGCCGCCCTGGAAACGGTCCTCGCGGAGCATGCCGTCACCGTCCTGCAAGTGGTGCCGAGCCTGCTCGCCGTGCTGGCCGAGGGCGCCGCGCTCACCCGGTGCCCGGACCTGCGGCTGTTGTGCTGCGGTGGTGAGGCGCTGCCGCAGCGTCTGGCCGACGCGGTGCTGGGCCGTACCGGAGCCGCGCTGCTGAACCTCTACGGCCCGACCGAGACCTGCGTCGATGCCACCTGGTGGCGGGCGGAGGCCGGGGCGCCGGGGACGACCGTGCCGATCGGGCGCCCGGTCACGGGCGTGCGGCTGTACCTGCTGGACGAGCTGGGCGAACCGGTCCCCGACGGAACACCGGGCGAGCTCTTCATCGGCGGCGCCCAGCTGGCGTGGGGCTACCGGGGCCGCGCGGGCGAGACCGCCGAACGGTTCGTGCCGGACCACCTGTCCGGCCGGCCCGGAGATCGGCTGTACCGCACCGGGGACCGCGCCCGGCGACTGCCCGGTGGCGAACTGGAGTTCCTCCACCGCACCGACGACCAGGTCAAGGTCCGCGGTGTGCGGACCGAGCCGGGCGAGGTGGAGGCGGCGCTGGCCGACCATCCGCGAGTCCGGCACGCCGCCGTCGTCCCCCACCGGGACGGGGCCGGAGAGGCGTCGGACGGCATGACGCTGACCGCGTTCGTGTCCTGGGCCGGCAGTCCACCGTCCCAGGACGAGGACGCGGTCGCCGACCTCCGGGACCACCTGCGCGGACGGGTTCCCGAGGCGATGGTGCCCACCACGTTCATCGCCCTGGCGGAACCCCCGCTGCTGCCCAACGGAAAGCTCGACCGGCGGCGGCTCCGAAGCCTCGACATCGCCGGCGCCGGCGAGAGGTACCGGCCGCCGGCCGGCCCCGTCGAGGAACGGCTCGCGTCCGGCTTCGCCGAGGTGCTCGGCGTGGACGCGGTGGGAAGGTCCGACGACCTGGCCTGGCTGGGAGCCCGCCCCCTGCAGGCCCTGCGGCTCGCCGGGCGGGTCGGCCGGGAGACCGGTGGCGCCGTCTCGGCCGCCGAGGTCCTGGGCCGGCCGACGGTCGCCCGGCTGGCGGAGGCCGCCCGACCCGAGCGACGCCGAGCCCCATCGTGATCAGCCCGGACCACCCCATCAGCCGGTCTCAGGAGGCATCATGACCGTTCAACAGGACGCCCGGCCGCACACGCTCGCGGGAGGCCGGCTGCGTCCGGCGATCTCCTTCGAGGACGAACGGTTCCTCATGTTCGTCCTCGACGAGATGGCCGGTGACTACGAGCAGCGCTACGACGACGTCATCCGGCTCACGCTCGGCAAGTCCGAACTGCCGCCGGAGCGACCCATCATCGCGGCCATGCTGGACGCGGCGGAGGACTACGCGAAGGCGAGCCTGGTCTTCCCGGGCGGCCTGCCACAGCTGCGCCACCGGCTGTCCGCCGAGTACCAAAGCCGCTACGGCGTCGAGGTGCCGGCCGAACGGTTCGTCGTCAGCGTGGGCACCAGCATGGCCTTCCGGAACCTCACCCAGCTTCTCGCCGGCCCGGGCGACGAGGTGGTCGTGCCCCTGCCCTACTACCCGCTCTATCCGTTCACCGCGCGCCTCGCCGGCGCTCGGGTGCGGCATTACCGCATCGACCTCGACACGCTCCAGGTGGACCTGGACTCGCTGGCCGAAGCGATGAGCGAACGCACCCGTATCGTCGTGGTCAATTCCCCCGGAAACCCGCTGGGGAATGTCATCGATCCCGCCACTTTCCGGCGGATCGACGAGATCGTCGGCGGTCGCGCCGTGGTGATCGCCGACGAAATCTACAATAACGTTCACTTCGACGACGAGCCGTATTCGGCCGTCACCATGGCCGGCGAGATGACCAGTCCGCTGGTGGTGACGAACGCCTTCTCCAAGGCCCACCGGATGTACGCGCGGCGGGTCGGCTACGCCATCGTCCCGGACGAGCTGGTGCACCCGCTCACCGTCATCCAGCACCACACGCTTCTCACCACCGATCCGGTGCCGCAGTTCGGCGCCATCGCGGCGCTCGACCACCAGGAGGGGGTCCGGGAGCTGACCGGGCGCTACGGCGCCCGGCGCGACTACACGCTCGAACGGTTCGGCGAGGTCTCCGCGGTGCGGGCCGTACCTGCCCGGGGCAGCTTCTACCTGACGCTCGACTGCGCCGAGTACCTGCGCCGGCACGACATCCCCGGCTCGCTCGCCCTGGCCGAGCGCCTCATGCGGGCGACGCGGGTGGCGACCGTGCCCGGCTCGGACTTCGGGTTGCCGGACACGCTGCGGCTCTCCTACACCTCCGCCCGCTACGAGGAGGGCATCGACCGGCTGGCCGGCTTCTTCACCGGGGCCCCTCCGGACGATGCGGACGTCGACGCCGACGTCGTGCGACAAGGCTGAGGAATCGGCCGTGGCGCCGCCGGTACCGGTGGCCGACGCCGTCGGCATGGACCACATGCGCTGGCAGTGCTCGCGATGTGCCGCCCTCTCGCCGGTCGGCGAGCTGCGCTACGCCTGCACCCGGTGCCGGTGGTCCGGCAGGCTGACCCTGGCCATCGACTACGAGCGGGTCGGCGCGGGCCGATCGCCCGGCGAGGTGCTGCTCACCGGCGAGCATTCCCTCTGGCGGTACGCCCGCCTGCTGCCCGTCGCCGCGGGCGGGGGCGGGGCCCGCCGGGTCAGGTCCGGGTACGTGGCCGGCTGGACCCCGCTGCACCGGGCCGACCGGCTCGCCCGCCGGCTCGGGCTGGGCCGGCTGTGGATCAAGGATGAGGCCGGCAACCCGTCCGGAGCCCTCAAGGACCGGGCCAGCGTCCTCGCGGTCGCCGACGCGCTCGACCGCGGCCGGGACGTGATCGCCACGGCCTCCTCGGGCAACGCGGGGGCGGCGCTCGCCGGAGCGGCCGCGGCGGTCGGGCTGCGGTGCGTGGTCTTCGTCCCCCGCGGCACGCCGCCGGCGAAGCTCACCCAGATCAGCCGGTACGGGGCGCGCGTGCTGGTGGTCGACGGCGACTACGACGCCGCCGTCCGGCTGAGCACGGCGGCGTGCCGGCGATGGGGCTGGTACTGCCGCAACACCGCGTACAACCCGTGCACCGCCGAGGGCAAGAAGACCGTCGCCCTGGAGATCGTCGAGCAGCTCGGCTGGTCCGCGCCGGACGCGGTGGTGGTGCCCGTGGGGGACGGGAACATCCTGGCCGGCGTCCACCGGGGGCTGTGCGACGCCCGGGCGATGGGCTGGATCGATCGCATGCCGCGCCTGATCGGGGTGCAGGCCGCGGCCGCGGCGGCGGTGCACCGCGCCTGGGCGGAGGGCGCCGCGGACGCCGGCCCGGCTCCGGCCCGCACGCGCGCCGAGAGCATCAACGTCGGGGAGCCGCAGGACGGGTTCCGGGCGCTGGCGGCGGTGCGGGACACCGCGGGAGTCATGGTCGCGGTGGAGGACGAGGAGATCTTCGCCGCGATCGACTGGCTCGCGGCGGAGAGCGGCGTGTACGCCGAGCCGGCCAGTGCGGCCGGGGCGGCCGCGCTGCCCGCCCTCGTGGCGCGGGGGGAACTCGGGAGTACGGACCGGGTCGTCCTGCTCAACACCGGAAGCGGTCTCAAAACCGCCCCTTCCGCGGCGGGCGGAGGCGCGATCCCGGTGGCGGCCGACCTGCGGGCCGTCGCCGCCGCCGTGATGGCCGGCGGAACGGGCGCCGATGGTGAAGCCGATCTTGACGAGCCAGAACCGCAATGGTAATGCGGTCGCTTCCCGGTATCGCGTGTCACCGGTTTGTGGGACATGAAATACAAACGTGACCCACAGAATATGGAGGCTGTGCAAGCCGCTCGGCGCGTGCACCGGCGCATCCAATGCGCGGAAGCGAGGAGGGCCATCAAAACATGGATGACCGGGAATTCGAAGCCGGGTTTCCACGCGACCACCGCGCCGCCGCCATTCCGCTGACCGCGTCGCAGCGCCGGCTCTGGCGGCTGCAGGGAGGCCCCCGGGTGGGCCCGTACACGACGTCGTGCACCGTGCACCTGAGCGGAGACCTGGACGTCGACCGGCTCGCCGAGGCGGCCGAGGCCGTCGCCGCCCGCCGCACCGAGCCGCGCCTGGTGTTCTCCCTCGACGGTGATTCGGATCCCGTCCAGGCGGTCGCCGGCCGCCCCCGGGTCACGATCCGCCACCGCGATCCGCTGTCCGGTGACCGTGCCGAGCGCGCGGCCGAGCCGGCGGAACGCGCGGCCGAGGAGGAACAGCGGACTCCGCTGACCGAGGGCGTCGAACTCGACGTTCTCGTCGAACGGCTGGCCGACGACCGCCACACGGTCACCTTCTCGCTTCCCGCCATCTGCGCCGATGCCACGACGCTGCGAAGCCTGGCCCATGAGGTCGTCGAACGCGCGGCGGGCCGAGCCACCCGCGCCGCTTCAGGCGGCCTGCCGTTCGAGGGTGTGGCCGCCTGGTGGAACGAGATGGCCGAACTGCCGGAGGGGGCGACGGCCCGGGAGTTCTGGCGGTCTCGCTGCGCCGGGTGGGATCAGCCGATAGAGCTGCCGGGGCAGCGTGGTCACCGGCTCGGTCCGTTCCGTCCCAAGACCCTGACCGGGCTCCTCTCTCCCGCAGAGACCATGACGCTGCACCGCCGGTGCCCCACGCCGAAGGAAGCGCGCGGTTGGCTGCTGACCTGCTGGCAGGTGCTGCTACGAAGGACGACCGGAGCCGGCGCCCTGGTCGTCGGCGTGGGGACGGACCTGCGCCGGCACGAGGAGCTGCGGGGCTGCTCCGGGCCGTTGACCATCAGCCTGCCCGCGCGGCTCGACCGGTCCCTCGACGTCGCCGTCTCGGCGGCCGCGTCCGAGGCGGCCGACCAGATCGAGGCGGGCGACGCCCACGCCGAGTGGTACAGCTGGGAGCGCTGCGTTCCGCCCGCCGCACCGGGCCGGCCGTCATGGTTCCCGGTCGGCTTCGACTTCGACGCCGCGCACTGGCCTTCGGGTCAGGCCGGCGCCGCCCCGACCGAGACGTACGGCCACCACGACAGATTCCTGGTCCGCCTGTCCTGCCAGGCCACCGGGGACGGGATGCGGTTCACGCTCGGATACGACGGCGACGCACTGCCGGATCCCGCCGCCGGGCAGCTGATGGAGTCCTTCCTCGCGGTGGTGACCGACTCGCTGGCCCGCCCCGACAGCGCCTGCCGCGACCTGGACCTCCTGGGAGAGAGGGGCCGGCGGCTGCTGCTGCGATCGGGCGGGGACCGGGAGAGCGGCCCGCCCCGCACCTGCCTTGGGGCGCTGGTGGCGGAGCAGGCCGCGCGGCGGCCCGAGGGCGTGGCGGTGGTGTGCGGCACGGACCGGCTGACCTACGGCGAGCTGGAAACGCGGGCCAACCGGCTGGCTCATCACCTGCGCGCGCTCGGGGCCGGTCCGGAGGTGCGGGTGGGGGTCTGCCTGGATCGTTCGATCGAACTGGTCGTCGCGCTGCTCGCGGTCGTCAAGTCGGGCGGGGCCTATGTCCCGGTGGATCCGGATCACCCCGCCGAGCGGATCTCCTACGTGCTCGGCGACGCCGGCGTGCGGATCCTCGTCACCTCCGGCCGGGCGAGCGAGCGGGCATCCGCCGGACCGGACCTGCCGACGGTCCGGATGGACGAGGACGCGGCGGCGATCGGCCGGTGGCCCGCCGAGGCGCCGCCGCCGAACACGGTGCCCGCCAATCTGCTCTACGTCATCTACACCTCGGGTTCGACCGGGCGCCCCAAAGGGGTGATGGTCACCCATGCCGATCTCGTCCGGCTGCTGACCACCGCCCAACCCTGGTTCTCCTTCGGTCCCGATGACGTCTGGACCCTTTTCCACACCGTCACGTTCGACTTCGCCGCCTGGGAACTCTGGGGAGCACTGGTGAACGGCGGCCGCCTGGTCGTCGTGCCGACGGCTCTGACGCGCTCGCCGGAGCGGTTCCGCGCCCTGCTGGCGCGGGAGCGGGTGACCGTGCTCAACCAGACGCCAGGGGCGTTCCGCAACCTGCTGGCCGCCGAGGAGGCGGAACCCGCCGGGGAACGGCCGGCGCTGCGCGTGGTGGTGTTCGGCGGCGAAGCCCTGATGCCCGGCATGCTCGCCGGCTGGTTCGCGCGCCACGGCGACCAGGGGCCGCGGCTGGTCAACATGTACGGGATCACCGAGACCACGGTGCACGCGACCTACTACCCCCTTTCACCGGCCGACGTCCCCCGCGCCGCGACCGACTCCGCGGAGGCGGCGGATTCCCCGTCCTCCGAGCGCTCTCCCATCGGGGTTCCGCTGGCGGACCTGAGCGCCTACGTACTCGACAAGGAACTTCATCCCGTGCCGCCGGGTGTGGTGGGTGAGTTGTTTGTGGGTGGTGCTGGTTTGGCGCGTGGGTATTTGGGGCGGCCGGGTTTGACGGCGGAGCGGTTTGTGCCTGATGTGTTCGGGGGTTCGGGGGGTTGTTTGTATCGGACGGGGGATTTGGTGCGGTGGTCGGTTGATGGTGGTGGTTTGGAGTTTGTGGGGCGGGTTGATTTTCAGGTGAAGGTGCGTGGTTTTCGGGTGGAGTTGGGGGAGGTGGAGTCGGTTTTGGTGGGGCATCGGGGGGTGCGGGATGCGGTGGTGGTGGCGCGTTCTGATGGTGGGGGTGGGGTGGTTCGTCTGGTGGCGTATGTGGTGGCTTCGGGGGTGGGGGGTGAGGTGGGTGTCGAGGAGTTGCGGGGGTTCGTTGGTGGGCGGTTGCCGGAGTACATGGTGCCGGCGGTGTTCGTGTGGCTGGGTTCGTTGCCGTTGACGGTGAACGGGAAGGTGGATCGGGGGGCGTTGCCGGTTCCTGAGGGGGAGCGGCCGCGTTTGGGGGAGCGGTTCGTGGAGCCGCGGTCGTCGGTGGAGCGGGTGCTGGCGGAGGTGTGGAGCGAGGTTCTGGGTGTTTCCCGGATCGGGGTCCACGACAACTTCTTCACCCTCGGTGGAGACTCGATAACGAGCATTGTGGTGATGTCGAGAGCCGCCCGCCGCGGTCTGCGCATCACACCTTGGCAGTTCTTCGAGAACCAGACCGTCGCCGGGCAGGCCGAAGCGGCGGTGCCGGTGGTGGCCGTCCAGGACCGCGCCGACCCGGCCGGGCAAGCCGCCGGTCCCGTGCCGCTGACGCCCATCCAGCGCTGGTTCTTCGACCAGAAGTTCTTCCACCCTGGCCACTACAACCAGGGGTGGCTGTTCCACGTCCCCGCGACGGTCGACGCCGATCGGCTCGCCGCCGCTTTCACGGGCCTGCTGGAGCGGCACGACGCGCTCCGGCTGCGGTTCCCGCGAGACTCCCGGGCGCCCGGAGGCCGCCGGGCGGAGTACACCGCGCAGGGCGCGCCGCCGGAGCTCGCCGCCCTCCGCCGCGTGGACCTCTCCAAAGAGGCGCAGTGGGAACCGGCGCTCGCCCGCGTCCTCGCCGACGCCCAGGACTTCGACCTGGAACGGGATCCGCCCCTGCGAGCGCTGCTGATCGACGGTGGCCGGGACGACCGGCACCGCCTCGCGCTGATCGCCCATCACCTCGTCATCGACGCGGTCTCCTGGCGGATCCTCCTCGACGACCTGCGCGGCGCGTACCGGCGGCTCGCCGGAGGCGGCGAACCCGGGACCCCCGACGCCACGACATCGTTCGCGGCCTGGGCGCGCGCCCTCACCGAGCTCCCCGGCGCGGTGGCCGCCGACCTGGACTTCTGGCGCGGCCAAAGCCCCTCGGGACGGTGGGAGGTGCCGCTCGACCACCAGGCGGGCGGCACCGGGACCTACGGCGCCGCCGATCACGTCGACGGGCTGCTCGGCGCCGAGGAGACCACGGCCCTGCTGCGGGACCTGCCCGCGATCCACCACAGCCGCGTCGACGAGGTCCTGCTCACCGCGCTCGCTCTGGCGATGACCGAGACGTTCGGCATCACCCGGCTGTACGTCGACGTGGAAGGGCACGGCCGAGAGCAGCATCTTGTGGAAGGCGCGGACCTGTCCCGCACGGTCGGGTGGTTCACGGCGATCGCCCCGCTGCTGCTGCGCCTGCCGGACGGCGCCAACTCGGGCGACGCGCTGGCCGCCGTCAAGGAGCAGCTGCGCGCCGTCCCGCACGGCGGTCTCGGCCACGGCATCCTGCGCCATCTCGATCCGGTGCGCGGCCGGGCGCTGGCCGAACCGCCGGCTCCCCAGGTGAGTTTCAACTACCTCGGCCAGTTCGATGCGAACGCCGAGACCTCGGAGACACGGTCGTCCGACGACCGGCTGCACCTGGCCGCCGCTCCCGAGCCGATGCCCCCGCCGCAGCATCCGGGCAACCGGCGTACGCACCTGCTGGACGTCACCGCCGCCGTGGTCGGCGGCCGGCTCCGCCTACGCGTCGGCTACAGCCGTGCCCACCACGACCGGGCGACCATCGACCGGCTGACCGGCGACATGGTCGCCCGGCTGGGCGAACTGATCGACCACTGCGGGCGCCCGGGCGGGACGCGATTCCACACGTTGCTCGACAAGGCGCTGGCCCTGGCGCCGAAGACCATGGCCGATGTGACGGAGGCGCGACCAGATGAGTGACACGGCGGGACCGGCGCAGCGGCAACGGCCGGCGGCGGCCGAGGTCATCGAGGACATCCATCCGCTGTCCCCGCTCCAGCAGGGACTGCTGTTCCACACGCTGCGCGAGGCGGACTCCGCGGTCTATCTCAGCCAGACCACGGCTCTGCTGTCCGGACTCGATCCGGTCGCCTTCCGGGAGAGCTGGGAGCAGACGGTGGCCTGGCATCCGGCACTGCGGTCGGCCTTCCTGTGGGAAGGCGCGGACGAGCCGGTCCAGGTGGTCTACAGAAGAGTGCCGGTCCGGTTCGACACGCAGGACTGGCGCGGCCTGCCACCTGACGCCATGCGGCAGCGCCTCACCGCCTTCCTCGACCGGGACCGCAACGAGCCGTTCCAGCTCTCCCACGCGCCCCTGGCCCGTTACGCGCTCCTCCGGCTCGGCGAGGACGACTACCAGTTCGTCTGGACGTACCACGCCATCCTGCTCGACGGCTGGAGCACGGCGATGGTGATGCGGGACCTGGTGCGCCACGGGGCGGCGTCCCGCGCCGGAGAGGTGATGCCGCCACCCGACCGTGCCCCGTACCGGGACTTCGTCGAATGGACGCGCCTGCGCGACCAGGACGACGCCCGGCGCCACTGGCGGGAAGCGCTGCGCGGTTTCACGAAGCCGACGCCCTTGCCGGTCGCGGGGCCCGGCGGCTCCGGCGGCCGGACGGGGGTGGCCGAGCACACAGCGGCGCTCTCGCCGGAGGAGACCGAACGCGTCGGTGCGGCCGCCAGGACGTACCGGGTGCCGATCGGCGTCATGGTGCAGGCGGCATGGGCGCTGACGCTGATGCGGTACACCGGGGTCGGCGACGTCGTCTTCGGCCAGGTCGTCTCCGGACGAAGCGGCGACCTTCCCGGAGTGCAGGACATGGTGGGGCTCCTCACCAACACCGTCCCGGTCCGTGTGGCGTCGGGGCCCGGCGACCGGGTGGGGACGTGGCTGCGCGGGCTCCACGCGCGGCAGTCCGCCGCCCTGGAGTACGAGCACACCCCGCTGTCCCAGGT
Source organism: Actinomadura sp. NPDC048955 (assembly GCF_040649435.1). Classification (NCBI taxonomy): domain Bacteria; kingdom Bacillati; phylum Actinomycetota; class Actinomycetes; order Streptosporangiales; family Thermomonosporaceae; genus Actinomadura; species Actinomadura sp. NPDC048955. The sequence continues at coordinate 56,277 of NZ_JBEZJI010000019.1, read as the reverse complement.
GCAGCGGTGCAGCGAGTTGCCCGCCGGGCAGGAGCTGTTCCAGTCCGTGCTGGTCGTCCAGAACTATCCGAGGCTGGACGAGACCGGGCAGCTCGACCCCGGATACCGGTACAGCGGCCTGAGCGGGTTCGAGACCACCCATTACCCGATCACGATGTTCGCGGTGCCCGGCGAGCGGCTGGAGATACGGGCCGTGCACGACCTGGCGCTGGTCGACGGCGGGACTGCCGCGCTCCTCGCCGAGTCCGTGCTCACGGCACTGACCGGCCTGTCCGCAGGCGCGGACCGGCCCGTCAGCACCGTCCCGGTCTTTCCCACGGAAACGGCTGCCCACCGTCGGCGCGACCAGGTCAACGCCACCGGACGCCGGTTCTCGCCCCCGCACACCGTCGCGGAGCTCATCGAGGAGCAGGTCAGGCGGACGCCCGGCGCGACGGCCGTCGTCGACGGCGACGCTCGGCTGAGCTACCGGGAGCTGGACCGGCGCGCCGACCGGCTGGCGCGCACGCTCGTGGAGCAGGGCCCCCGAGGCGAGGAACGGGTGGCGGTCCTGCTGGAGCGGTCCGTGCCCTTCGTGACGGCGGCCCTGGCGGTGCTGAAGTCCGGGGCCGCCTACGTCCCGATCGATCCCGGGTATCCGGCGGCCCGCATCGCCTGGATGATCGAGGACAGCGGCTGCCGCACCGTGCTCACCCGCAGCGATCTCCTCGACCGGCTCCCGGCCGACCGCGGGGAGGCGGTCCGGACCGTCTGCCTGGACACGCTTCCGGTGGACGGCGGCGCGGGCGCGAGCGGGCCCGAGCGCCCGCTGCCGGCGCGGGCCCTCCCCGACAACCTCGCCTACGTGATCTACACCTCGGGCTCCACCGGGACGCCGAAGGGTGTCATGGTCAGTCACCGGGCGGTGCTGAACACGATGCGGTGGCTGGAGGAGGAACTCGGCTGCGGTCCAGGCGACGTCGTCGCCTTCAAGACCCCCGTCAGCTTCACCGACTCCGTCTGCGAGGTGGTGTGGCCGCTCTGCAACGGAGCCGCGCTGGCCGTCGTCGGCGACGAGACGGTCCGCGACCCGGACGCGCTGTACGACGCGCTGGACCGGCACGACATCACCTACTGCCAGTTCGTGCCGCGCCAGCTCGATCTGTTCATGGCCGCCGCGGCGAAGCGCGGCACCGATGATCCGCTGCCGCGGCTGCGCCGGGTCTTCAATGGCGGCGAGCCATTGCCGCATTCCTTCGCCGTCGAGTGGGACCGGCGGTTCCGCAACGGCAGGATCGCGAACATCTACGGGATGACCGAATCGGCGATCTACGCGACCTACCAGGCCCTTCCCCGGGGATTCGCCGAGCGGCGAGGCGCAGTGCCCATCGGCCTTCCGATCGCCAACACGCGGGTGCACGTGCTCAATCGAGAACTGGAGACATGCCCGCCGGGTGTGGTGGGTGAGTTGTTTGTGGGTGGTGCTGGTTTGGCGCGTGGGTATTTGGGGCGGCCGGGTTTGACGGCGGAGCGGTTTGTGCCTGATGTGTTCGGGGGTTCGGGGGGTTGTTTGTATCGGACGGGGGATTTGGTGCGGTGGTCGGTTGATGGTGGTGGTTTGGAGTTTGTGGGGCGGGTTGATTTTCAGGTGAAGGTGCGTGGTTTTCGGGTGGAGTTGGGGGAGGTGGAGTCGGTTTTGGTGGGGCATCGGGGGGTGCGGGATGCGGTGGTGGTGGCGCGTTCTGATGGTGGGGGTGGGGTGGTTCGTCTGGTGGCGTATGTGGTGGCTTCGGGGGTGGGGGGTGAGGTGGGTGTCGAGGAGTTGCGGGGGTTCGTTGGTGGGCGGTTGCCGGAGTACATGGTGCCGGCGGTGTTCGTGTGGCTGGGTTCGTTGCCGTTGACGGTGAACGGGAAGGTGGATCGGGGGGCGTTGCCGGTTCCTGAGGGGGAGCGGCCGCGTTTGGGGGAGCGGTTCGTGGAGCCGCGGTCGTCGGTGGAGCGAGTGCTGGCGGAGGTGTGGAGCGAGGTCCTGGGTGTTTCCCGGATCGGGGTCCACGACAACTTCTTCGCCCTCGGCGGCGATTCCCTCATGGCCGTCCGCACCGTGGGGCGGATCCGCGAAGCCTTCCCGGCCGACTACACCCTCCCTGAGTTGTTCGCCGCCCCCACCATCGCCGGATGCGCGGCCACGGTCGAGCGCCTGCTCAGCGAAGCGGCCGACCTGGACGCGCTGATGGACGAGGTGGCCGGCCTGTCCGACGAAGAGGTCGCCGCCCGGCTAGCGGAAGGCGAGAAGTCACATGAATGAAGCAACGTCCGGTCCGTCCGGCCTCGCCGAGCGCCTGGCCGCCCTCAGCCCGCAGGCACGCGAACTCGTCCTGCGCCGGATGCGCGCCCCGGCGGGGGACGGCGCCGCGGGGACGAGCCCCGCGGACCTGCGGCCGGCGCCCCGCACCGGTGCCCCGCTGCCCGCGTCCTTCGCCCAGGAGCGGCTGTGGCTGCTGGACCGGCTCCGGCCGGACTCGGCGGCCTATGTCGTCTCGACCGCCGGGCGGCTGCGCGGCGACCTCGACGCCGGCCGGTTGCGCGCCGGGCTGGCCGGCCTGACCGCCAGACACGAGATCCTCCGGACCTCGCTGGCCTGGACCGGCGACCGGACGGTCCAGATCGTCCACGACTCGGTCGCCGTGCCCTGGGAGGTGACCGACCTGTCGGACGCACCGGACCCGCGCGCCGCGGCCGAGCGGATCCTGGCCGGCGACGTCGAGCGCGGCTTCGATCTCACCGCCGCGCCCCTCTGGCGGGCGCGGCTGGTGCGGATGGGCCCGCGGGACCACCTGTTCGGCGTCGCCATGCACCACACGATCACCGACGCGTGGTCGGTCGGCGTGTTCCTCTCCGAACTGGGGCGGCTCTACACCGCGTCGCGAGACGAACCGGCTCCGCCGGACCCGGTGCTGCCGCCGCTGCCCCTCCAGTACGGCGACTTCGCGGTCTGGCAGCGCGAGCGCCTGACCGACGACCTGGTTTCCGAACTGGCGGCCTTCTGGAAGGAGGAGCTCGCCGGCGCGCCGGACCTGCTGGCTCTGCCCACCGACCGGCCGAGGCCGCAGGCGCGGAGCGGCCGCGGCGCCCGCCACGAGTTCGAGGTGCCCGGCGACCTGCTGCGCGCGGCCCGGGACTTGAGCGGTAGCACCGACGTCACGCTGTTCATGGCGTTGCTGGCCGCGTTCGTCGCCGCGCTGTCGCGATGGTCGGGGCAGACCGATCTCGTCGTGGGAACGCCCGTCGCCGGGCGCCGCCACCCCGACCTCGAGGGCCTGATCGGCTTCTTCGTCAACAGCGTGGTGGTGCGCGCGGACGTGTCCGACCGGCCGTCGTTCCGGCAGCTCCTCCACCGTGTGCGCCAGCGGTCCCTGCGCGCGTTCGAGCACCAGGACCTGCCCTTCGAGAAGCTCGTCGAACATCTGGCGCCGACGCGCGACACCGCCTACAACCCCCTCTTCCAGGTCAATTTCGGGTTCGGGAACGTGCCGCAGGGCCACCTCGACCTTCCGGGGACGTTCGCCGAGCCGGTGACCGTTCCCAGCGGCGCCGGCGCGAAGTTCGACCTGTCGCTCTACCTGAACGAACACCGAGGACGGCTGGCCGGAACCTTCGAATACGCCACCGACATCTTCGACGCGGCGACCATCGAGGGCCTCGCCGGATACCTGGTCGAGGTCCTCGCCGCCGTCACCGCCGATCCCGATCTGCCCATCACCCAGCTGCCGGACCCGCGACCGGGAACCGCACCGGTGCCCGCACCGGAGGCCGGCGGCTCGGACGCGGAGTCCGCCCCGTCCGGCTGGTCGACCTCCCCCGGCTTCGTCGAGCCGCGCGACCGCTGGGAGCGTTACGTCGCACAGGTCTGGTCGGAGGTGCTCGGCGTCACGCCGATCGGCGCGCACGACGAGTTCTTCGACCTCGGCGGCAGCTCCATGCCGGGGATGCTGGTGGTCGACCGGCTGAGCAAGCTCACCGGCCGGTCGGTGACCCTGCACGACCTGTACGCGACGCGCACGGTGGAGGCCCTGGCCGACTGGATCCGGTCCAGCGAGACGACCTCGGCCGACCCCCAGTTCGTGGTGGAGTTGCAGCCGGGCGGGCCGCGTCCACCGCTGTTCTTCCTGCACGCGGTGCTCGGAGAGCTGTACCACTACTTCGAGCTGGCCGGGGCGCTGGGCACCGGCCGGGCGCTCTACGGCGTCCAGAACGACGGCTTCTTCCACGGCGGCGCCGACCCGGGCGTGCTGACCATGGAGCAGATGGCGGACCGCTACGCCGAGGAAGTGCGCCGGGTGCACCCGGAGGGGCCGTACCACCTGTGCGGGTTCTCGGGGGCGGGCAGGTTCGCGCTGGCGGTCGCCAACAGCCTGCACGCCGCGGGCGACCGGGTGGGCACGGTGGTCCTGCTGGACACGGCACCGCTCACCGACGCTCCGCCCGACCCCGACCTCGCTTTCATCCTCGCGGGCTGGCTGCTGTTCTCCCCGCCGGAGGACGACCTGCGCGGTCTGGACCGGCAGGCTCAGCTGCACCGGGTGCTGGAGGCCGGAAAACGCGCCGGTGACCTGCCGCCCGAAGTCGAGCCGGCCGAGTTCGCGTCGTTCTGCCGCCGTCTGGAGCTGAACGCGCGGGCCGTCTCCGCCTACCGCCCGTCCTATCCAGGGACGGTGACGCTGCTGACGCAGAAGGACCGCGCCGACCGCGACCTGGCGGTGGAGTGGGCCCGCTTCCCGATCGGCGGCCTGAAGGTCGAGGACATCGACGCCGGCTCCCATCTGGAGTTCGTCTACGGACCGGCCGTCCCCGAGGTGGCCCGGCGGCTGGAGGCATGCCTGGACGATGCCGCGCCCGGCGACGCGGGAGCGGGCCGGTGATCCACGAATCAGTGCTCGGCTGCATCGGGCGCACGCCGATCGTCGCGCTGCGCCGGCTGTTCGACGAGCCCGGCGTCGAGGTCCTCGCCAAGCTGGAGATGCTCAACCCCGGCGGCAGCGTCAAGGACCGCCCGGCCCGGCACATCATCGAGGAGGGCCTGCGGAGCGGCGCCATCGCCCCCGACTCGCACCTGGTCGAGAGCACCTCGGGCAACTTCGGCATCGCGCTGGCGATGGTGTGCCGGATCCACCGCCTGGCGCTGACGGTGGTCGTCGACCCGCACATCACCGCCACGAACCTCCACCTGCTGCACCGGTACGGCGCGCGCGTCGACATGGTGAGCGAGGGCGACGGCAGCGGCGGCTACCTGGAGCAGCGGCTGCGCCGGGTCCGGGAGATCGTCAGCACCGTGCCGGGGTCCGTGTGGATCAACCAGTACGCGAACCGGCTGAACTGGAAGGCGCACGCGGAGTCCACCGGGCAGGAGATCCTCGCCGACGTCGACGGGCCGCTGGACTGCGTGGTCATGGCGGTGAGCACCACGGGGACGATCCATGGCGTCACCCGGGCGCTGCGCGCCGAGTACCCGCGGCTGCGGGCCGTCGCCGTGGACGCCGTCGGCTCGGTGATCTTCGGTCATCCGCCGGCCCCGCGCCGGGTGCCCGGCATCGGGGCGGGCCGCGTCCCCGAGATCCTGTGCCGGGACGAGATCGACGACGTGGTCCTCGTCGACGACGAGCAGGCCGTCCAGGGCTGCCACGAGCTGCTGCACTCCGAGGGGATCCTCGCCGGGGGCTCGTCCGGGGCCGTCGTGGCCGGGCTGCGGCAGATCCTGCCGCGGCTGCCTCGCCCGGTGCGGGTGCTGACCCTCCTGCCGGACCGCGGCGAGCGGTATCTCGACCTGCTCTACGCGGACGCCCCCGCCGAACCGAGATTCGACTGGTCGCCCCCGCGGCGCCCGCTGAGCCGCTCGTGAGGCCGGTGCCCGGCCGGCCGCCCGGCCGCCCGCCGGTCCAACGCAGCAAGGAGGTCGAGATGGTCCCGCTCGTCGCTTTCTGGCGCGAGGAGCTCTCCGGCGCGCCCGAGGTCCTGACGCTCCCGGCCGACCGGCCCCGCGACGCGGCGTCCCATCGAACCGGGCGGCTGCCCGTCGAGGTGCCGGGGGAGACCCTGGCCTCCTTGAGGAACCTGGCCAACGCTGAGGAGACGACGCTCCTCGTCCCGCTGCTGGCGGCCTTCTCCGTCGTCATGGCGCGATGGTCCGGACTCACGGACGTCGTGGTGGGTTCGCCCATGCCGATACGCGCGGACCTCTCGGGCCGCCCGTCGTTCCGCCAGATGGTGGGGCGGCTACGGCGGACGTGGGAACGGGCGAACGCGCACGCCGATCTCCCCTTCGACTCCCTGGTGGAGGCATTGGAGCTGCCGCCGGACTCCGCCCACCATCCGGTGTTCCAGGTGTCGCTGACGCTGGACGACGAATCGGACACCCCGGCGACGCCGTTCAGGGGCCCCGCGGGGACGGCACTGGATCTGGCTCTGCGATTCGCGGAGCACGAGAACGCGCTCAGCGGCGCACTGGACTACAACGCAACCGTCTTCGACAGGGACACGGCCCAGCGGCTGGCCGGCAGCCTGAGCACTTTGCTGGCGGGGGCCGCCGCCGAACCGGACCGGCCGGTGACCGTCCTGCCGTTGCTGACCGCGTCCGAGCAGAGGCTGCTGGCCGGCTGGGCCGACGGCGGACCGGGCCCGGTGACCGTCGACCGTCCGGAGGACTGCCTGCCGGCGCTGTTCGAAGCCCAGGCGGCCCGCACCCCGGAGGCCGTCGCCGTCAGCAGCGGCTCCGAACGGCTCAGCTACGCGGAACTCAACGCGCGCGCCAACCGGCTGGCGCATCGGCTGCGCGAGCAACGGTCGCGCGGGCCGGGGCCCGGCGCCGAGATGACCGTCGGTCTCATGGCCAGGCGAGGCCCCGACTTCATCACGGGGATGCTCGCCACGCTCAAGGCCGGCGGGGCGTTCGTCCCGCTCAGCCCGGACCAGCCGGCCGACCGGCTGCGCTACATCATCGCCCAGAGCGGCTGCGGCGTGGTGCTGGGCGACGCGGCGGGCCGCGCGGCCCTCACCGGCGCGACGGCCGAGGCTCCGGACGGCCGGCGCCCCGTCTGCGTCGACATCGGCCCGGAGGCCCACCTCGACCGGCCCGCCGACGATCCTCCGGCCCGCTGCCTCCCCGACGCCCTGGCCTACGTCATGTTCACCTCCGGCACCACCGGCGCGCCGAAGGGAGCGGGCGTCCTCCACCGCGGCCTGGTCACGCACATGACCGCCAAGATCCGCGACCTGGGCATGGGACCGGGGGACGTGCTCGCCCAGAACGGGCCGGCCACCTTCGACGTGGTGGTGTGGCAGTGCCTAGCGCCCCTGACGATCGGCGGGCGGGTGCACGTGGTGCCCGACGAGGCCCTGGAAGACCCCGAACGGCTCGCCGAAGAGGTGAGCGCCGGCGGGGTGAGCGTGCTCCAGGCCGTGCCCGCGGCGATCAGCATGATGCTCGCCGGCGGCGCCGCGTCGCGGCTGGAGGGACTGCGCTGGCTGGTGCCCACGGGTGACGCGCTGCCCGGCGACCTCGTCCACCGGTGGCTCGCCCTGCATCCCGGCGTCCCCCTGCTCAACACCTATGGCCTCACCGAATGCAGCGACGACCAGTGCCACGCCGTGATCGACGCGCCGCCGGACGGCACGGCCGGCCCGATCGCCACCATCGGCCGGCCGGTGCCGGGGATGCGGGCCCACGTGGTCGACGGCGAGATGCAGCCGGTGCCCGCCGGGGTCGTCGGCGAGCTCTACCTCGGCGGCACCGGGGTCGGACGAGGCTACGCCGGACGGCCGGGACTGACCGCGGAGCGGTTCGTGCCGGACCCGTTCCAGCGCGGGGGCGGCCGGCTGTACCGGACGGGAGACCTCGTGCGGTGGGCCCGCAACGGCACCCTGGACTTCGTCGGCCGGGCCGACTTCCAGGTGAAGATACGCGGGTTCCGCGTCGAACCCGGCGAGATCGAGGCCGCGCTGACCCGGCATCCCGGCGTGCGCGAAGCGGTCGTGACGGTGCGGGAGGACCACGGTCCCGACTCGCGGCGGCTGGTCGGCTATCTGGTGCCCGCGGCGGCGGAGCGGCCCAGCCCTGCGGAACTGCGGCGGTTCGCGGCCTCCCGGTTGCCCGACTACATGGTGCCGGCGGCGATCGTGCTGCTGGACGCGCTCCCCGTGACGGCCAACGGGAAGATCGACCGGCAGGCGCTGCCGGTTCCCGAGACGGTGGACGGGCAGCCGCCGGAGGACTCCGTCCCTCCTCGGGACGACATCGAGCGCGCGGTGGCCGGGCTCTGGGCCGAGGTACTGCGGACCGACCGCTTCGGCGTGTTCGACAACTTCTTCGCGCTGAGCGGCAACTCGATCCTCGCGGTACGGCTGCTCACCCGGATACGGGACGTCTTCGGCGTCGACCTGGGGATCGCCGAACTGTTCGAGGAGGCGACCGTCGCAGGCGCCGCGAGCGCCGTTCGCGAGGCGCTCGCACGCCACGAGGCCACCGCCGCGCTCCCCGAGCTGCGCCGGAGGCCGCGCGACGGCGGGCCGCTCCAGACGTCCTTCTCCCAGGAACGTCTCTGGGTCCTTGAACAGCTGCAACCCGGTCAAGCCACCTACAACGTCCCCGTGGCCGTGCGGCTGCGGGGCGCGCTGGACACGGCCGGGCTGCGCACCGCGCTGACCGAGCTGGCCGAGCGCCACGAAGTCCTGCGCACCTCGATCACGGCGGTGGACGGCAGGCCGTTCCAGAAGGTGCACGAGTCCGTCGACGTCGAGCTCAAGGAGATCGAGCTCGACGGAACCGAACCGCGGGCCGCGGGCCCGGGGGATCCGCTCGCCAGGGCACGCCGCCTGCTGGACGCCGAGGCACGGCGCCTGTTCGACCTGGACACGGCACCGCTGTGGCGGGCCTGCCTGATCCGCCTGTCCGAGACAGATCACGTGCTCGGTCTCACCCTGCACCACCTCATCACCGACGGCTGGTCGGGCGGCGTGCTGCTGCGTGATCTGCTCCGCCTCCTCGCCTCCGAGCCCCCGGCGCCGCTGCCGGTGCGGTTCGCCGACTTCGCCGCCTGGCAGCGCGAGCTGCTGACCGGCGAGCGGCAGGCGGAACTGATGGGCTTCTGGACGGGCGAACTCGCCGGAGCGCCGCAACTCCTGGAACTGCCGACCGATCGACCGCGACCGCGCGTCCAGGCCCATCGCGGAGCCCGCCACGACGTGGACATCCCTCCGGCGGTGCTCGCCGGGTTGCGGAGTCTGGGCGCGGCCGAGGGCGCGACGCTGTTCATGACGCTGCTCGCCGGCTTCACCGCCGTCCTGTCCCGCTGGTCCGGCCAGTCGGACGTCGTGGTCGGCGCTCCGGTCGCCGGCCGGCCGTCCCCCGATGTCGAGGAACTGGCGGGGTTCTTCGCCAACACCCTGGTGCTGCGCACCGACGTCGCCGGCCGGCCGTCGTTCCGCCGGCTGCTGGACCGGGTCCGCCGCACCTGCCTGCGCGCCTACGCCCACCAGGAGATGCCGTTCGAACGGCTCGTCGAGGAGCTGGCGCCGCGGCGGAGCATGGCGCACAACCCCCTCTTCCAGGTGATGCTGACCCTCCAGGACGCGGCGCCGCTGGAGGGGACCGCCGGGCGGGCCGAGGAGCTCTTCCCGCCGGACGCCGGAACGTCGAAGTTCGACCTGGCGCTCTACCTGGTCGAGGACGCCGACCGGCTGCGCGGCGTGTTCGAGTACGACGCGGACCTGTTCACGGCGGACACCGTCGAGCGGCTCACCGGCCACCTGCTGACGCTGCTGGCCGCCGCGGTGGCCGAGCCGGACCGCCCGGTGGCGACGCTCCCCATGCTCACCGCCGGGGAGCACGCCCGGATCGCGGAATGGAACCGCACCGGCCGCGCTCACCGGCGCGTCCGCGTGCCGAGCCTGGTGGCCGAGCAGGCGGCGCGTTCGCCGGAGGCGCTCGCGGTCGGGTTCGGCGAGCGCCGGATCACCTATCGCGAGTTCGCCTCCGCGGTCGACCGGCTGGCCGCGCGGCTGCGCCGCGCCGGCGTCGGGCCGGAGAGCGTGGTCGGAGTGTGCCTGCACCGCGGCGTGGAACTGGTGATCGCGGTGCACGCCGTCCTCGCGGCCGGCGGTGCGTACCTCCCCGTGGATCCCGATCATCCGGTGTCCCGCCGGCGATTCGTCCTCACGGACTCGGGCGCCGCCGTCGTCCTGACCTCCGACGCCCTCGCCGGCGACCTGGCCGGCGCCGGCGCGAGGTTGGTGTGCTGGGACGAGGCGGACCTCGACACGGCCCCGGAGGCCGGCTCGCCGGCGTTCGTGGACGACGGCGCCGAGGCCGGGGACGAACTCGCCTACGTCATCTACACGTCCGGCTCGACGGGCCGTCCGAAAGGCGTCGGTATCAGCCACCGGAGCCTGGTGAACCGGCTGCACTGGATGCAGGAGACCTTCCCGCTCGGCCCGCGGGACCGCGTCCTGCACAAGACGCCGTTCACGTTCGACGTGTCGGTGTGGGAGCTGTTCTGGCCGCTCACGGCCGGGGCGGGCCTGATCGTCGCCGAGCCGGGACGGCACCGCGACCCGGACCGCCTCCTCGAACTCATCACCGGTGCGGGTGTGCAGACCGTGCACTTCGTGCCGAGCATGCTCAACCCTTTCCTGGACCGGGTGCGGGATCTCGGCCGCCCCGCCGCCCTGCGGCGGGTGATCTGTTCCGGTGAGGCCCTCCCGGCGGAGCTGGCGCGGCGCTTCGCCGAAGTCCTGCCCGGCGCCGACCTGCACAACCTGTACGGGCCGACCGAGGCGACGATCGACGTCACCTGGCATCCCTGCGGCCCCGCCGACCGGACGGTCCCGATCGGCCGGCCGGTCAGCAACACGCGAACCGAGGTGCTCGACGGCGACGGCCAGCGGGTCCCGGTGGGGGTGCCAGGGGAGCTGTGCCTCGGCGGCGTCCAGGTCGGTCGCGGCTACCTGAACCGGCCGGGAACGACCGCCGAACGGTTCGTCCCCGACCCCTTCACCGGCGACGGTGAGCGCCTGTACCGCACCGGTGACCGGGTCCGCCGGCTGCCGGACGGGGAACTGGAGTTCCTCGGCCGGGCCGACTTCCAGGTCAAGGTGCGGGGCCTGCGCATCGAACTCGGCGAGATCGAGGCCGTGCTGGCCGAGCACCCCGCCGTCCGCGACGCGGTCGTCACGACCCGGCGGGACGGCGCCGGCACGACGCGCCTCGTCGCGCATCTGGTCCCGGCGGGCGACGGACCCGCGGTCCCCGTCGCCGGCCTGCGGGAGTTCCTGGCCGCCCGGCTGCCGGAGTACATGGTCCCGTCGGCCTTCAAATGGCTGGCGTCCCTGCCCCTCACGGCCAGCGGAAAAGTGGACCGCACGGCACTGCCGGAGGCCGGGGTCACGCGGGAGCAGGTGGACGGCCGCTTCGTGCCGCCTCGCGACCGCGCCGAGAAGGTCCTGGCCGAGGCCTGGACCCGCGTCCTGGCGGTGGACCGCGTCGGCGTGTTCGACAACTTCTTCGAGCTGGGCGGCGACTCGATCCTCAGCATCATGGTCGTCTCCCGCGTCGCCCGCGAGGGGCTGCACATCACGCCGCAGCAGTTCTTCGAGAAGCAGACCATCGCCGACCTGGCCCGGCTCGCCCGATGGTCCGGACCGGACCGTCCGGGCGGCCCCGGCGCCCCCGGCGACGACCGGTTCCCCGTCACCCGGGTCGACGGGGACACCTTCGACTACATCCTCGCCGTCATGCGCGAGCAGGACCGGCTCAGCGAAGGATCATGATGACCGACAACGGTGCAGTGGAAAAGGTCTTCCCGCTCACGGCGATGCAGCAGGGGATGCTGCTGCACAGCGTGGGTGACCCGGACGCCGGGTTCTACGTCAACCAGATCGTGCTCACGCTGCGCGGCCCGCTGGACGCGTCCCGCCTGCGCGACTCCTGGCAGTGGGTGGCCGACCGGCATCCGGCGCTGCGCACGGCCTTCGTCTGGGAGGGGACCGACGAGCCCCTGCAGGCCGTACGGACCTCCGTCGCCGTGCCCTGGACGGAGCTGGACTGGCGCGCGACGCCTCCCGAGGAGCGGGAGCGAGAGCTGCGCACGCTGCTGGACGACGACCGCTCCCGGCCGTTCGAACTCGCCCGCGCCCCGTTGATGCGCCTGGTGCTGGTGCGGCTCACGGACGAGGACTGGTGGCTCGTCCTGACCTTCCACCACCTGCTGCTCGACGGCTGGTCGGTCCATCTGGTCGTCGACGACGCGTTCGGCCGGTACCGGCGAGCGCACGGCGAAGACGCTGAGGAGGCCGCGCCGGCCCCGCCGTACTGGGAGTACGTGGCCTGGCTGCACCGGCAGGACCTCGCCGCGGCGGAGCGGCACTGGCGGGATCATCTGGCCGGGTTCCACGAGCCCACGCCGCTGTCCGTCGGCCATCCGGGGGCGCAGGGCGAGCCCGGATTCGGCGAGATCGACGACGTCATGCCGGACGGGCTGCGGTCCCGGCTGGAAGATCTGGCCAGGCGCCGGCACCTCACCCTCGGCACGGTCGTCCACGGCGCGTGGGCGCTGCTGCTCAGCCGGTACAGCGGGCAGCGGGACGTGGTGTTCGGCTCGGTGGTGTCCACCCGTCCGCCACAGGTGGCGGACGTCGAGCGGATGGTGGGCCTGCTCAGCGCCACCTTGCCGATCCGGGTCCGCGTCGACGAGTCGACACCGCTCCTGGAGTGGCTGGCCACCCTGCAGAAGGACCTCGCCGCCGGCCGGCGGTACGACTACAGCCCGCTCGCCCAGGTGCAGCGCTGGAGCGACGTCCCCGGGGGGACCGCGCTGTTCGACAGCATCGTCGCGTTCGAGAACTATCCGGTGCGCACCGGGTGGCTCGGCGCCGACGACCCCCTCAGCGTCACCGGCGTCCGCGCTCACGAACGGCCCCACTACCCCGTGACGCTCGTCGTGGCGGGGACCGATGACCTGGAAGTGCGCCTCCACCACGACCGGCGGCGCCTGTCCGATCCGGCGGCGGAACGCATGCTCGGGCATCTCCGCACGCTCCTCACCGAGATCGCGGACGGCCTCGCCGCCGACCCGGACCGGCCGGTCGGGGGCCTGCGGCTGCTCACCCCTGCGGAAGAAGACCGGCTGCTGGGCGACTGGGCCGATGGAGGCGAACCCGAGCTTCTCGGCCCCACCGTCCCCGAACTCCTCGACGAACAGGCCCGCACGCGGCCCGACGCCATCGCGGTGATCTGCGTAGGGCAGCGGCTGACCTACCGGCAGTTCGACGCCCGCGTCAACCGGCTCGCGCATCACCTCCGCGCCGCGGGCGTGGGCCCGGACGTGCCGGTCGCCGTATGCCTGGAACGCTCGGTCGAGCTGCTGGTCGCGCTGCTGGCCGTGGTGAAGGCGGGCGGCTGCTACGTGCCCCTGGACCCGGAGTACCCGCAGGCCCGCATCGCCTCCCTGATCGCCGACACCGGCGTGCGGCTCGTCCTGACGGGGGGCGGCGCCGCCGACCGGCTGCCGCCGGACGGCGCGGCGCGGGTGCTGAACCTGGACACCGAGGCGGCGGAGATCGACCGCGCGCCGTCCACCCCGCCGGATCCGGGTGTCTCCTCCGACAACCTGCTGTACATCATCTGCACCTCGGGCTCGACCGGCCGTCCGAAGGGCGTGATGGCCACCCACCGCGGCGTCCTCAACCATCTGGGATGGATGCAGCGCACGTTCCCGATCGGGCCGGACGACCGGATCGCGCAGCGCACCTCGGTCGGATTCGACGCCTCGGTCTGGGAGGTCTTCTGGCCGTTCCTGACCGGCGCCGCCCTGGTGGTGCCGGACACCGACGCCAAGGACCCCGAGCGCCTCGCCCAGGTGATGGACGAACACGAAGTGACCGTCGTGTCCTACGTGCCGTCCTTGCTCAACACCGTACTCGTCGACCCCGCACGCCGGCTCGGCCACCACCTGAGGCTCGTCCTGATCGCCGGTGAGGCGCTGCCGGCCGGCCTGGTCAACGCGTTCCGCGAGGTCTGCCACGCCGAGGCCGCCAACGTCTACGGCCCCACCGAGACGTCGGTGTCGTGCGTGATCTGGCCGGTGCCGGACCGCTCCGACGTCGCCCGGGTGCCCATCGGGCGGCCGCTGACCGGAACCCGGGGCCACGTGCTCGACCGGGAACTGCGCCCGGTGCCCGTGGGCGTCCCGGGCGAACTGTACGTCGGAGGCTCGGGCGTGGCACGCGGGTACCTGGCGCGACCCGGCATGACCGCGGAACGGTTCGTCCCGGACCCGTTCGGCACCGGCGACCGGCTGTACCGGACGGGAGACCTGGTGCGCTGGCTGCCAGACGGGTCCCTGGAGTTCGTGGCCAGGGCCGACTTCCAGGTCAAGGTCCGCGGGTTCCGCATCGAGCTGGGGGAGATCGAGGCGGTGCTCTCCGGCCATCCCGCGGTGCGCGACGTGGTGGTGACGGCCCAGGAGCAGGAGAACACCTCCTCACGGCGGCTCGTGGCCTACGTGCTCCCGGCGCGGGACGCCGAACGGGTCCCCGTCTCAGAGCTGCGCGAGCACCTCGCCGCGCGGCTGCCCGACTACATGGTCCCGGCCGTGTTCGTCTGGCTCGACACCCTCCCCGTGACCGCGAACGGCAAGGTGGACCGGGCGCTTCTGCCGGCTCCGGACGGTGTCCGTCCCGAGCTGGCGCAGGAGTTCGTCCCGCCGCGCGACCCGGCCGAGAAGACCCTCAGCGCGATCTGGGCGGACGTGCTCGGCGTGGACCGGGTCGGCGCGCTGGACAACTTCTTCGAACTCGGCGGCGACTCGATCCTCAGCATCATGGTGGTCTCCCGGGCCGCCCAGGAGGGGCTGCGGATCACGCCTCGGCAGTTCTTCGACAAGCAGACCGTCCGCGAACTCGCCGCCGTGGCCGAGTCCATGACCCGCCCCGTCGGCGTGCGGCGCGCCCGGAAGGGAACGGCCGCCGACACCGGCGACCTGCCGCTCACACCCGTCCAGCACCGCTTCTTCGAGCAGGACCTCGCCCGCCCGGGCCACTGGAACCAGGGGTGGCTGTTCGCGCTGGACGCCGACGCCGACTGCGCCCGGATCGCCGAGCACCTGCGGGACGTGGTCGCCGCCCTCGTCGACCGGAACGAGGCGCTCCGCCTGCGCTTCGGGCGAAGCGGCGCGGACGGCCGATGGCGCGCCGAGGTGCGGGCCGTGGACCGCGCCGCGACCGACGCGGCGGTCACCCTGGTCGACGTGGCAGGCCGCGACGACTGGGACGCGGCGCTGGACGAGGCGCTGGCGGCGGCCGCCGAGTTCGACCTGGGCAGCCCGCCCCTGCTGCGGGTGCTGGTGGTCGACGGCGGCCGGCCTGACCGGCGCCGGCTGGCGCTGCTGGCCCACCACCTGATCACCGACGGGGTGTCCTGGCGCATCCTGCTGGACGATCTCCACGCGGGCTTCCGGCAGGCCGCCACCGGGGCGCCGGTGCGCCTCGCACCCGCGACCACGCCGATCTCCGCCTGGTCACGGGCCCTGGGCGAGCTGGCGCACGCCCCCGAGACAGAGGCCGACCTGGATTTCTGGCTCTCCCAGACCTCGGTGGACCCGGCCGGTCCGGAGCCCGACCTGCCGCATCCGCCGGAGCACGCCCGCGAGGCGGACACCGAGCGGACGACGGTCGGCCTGGACGCGGAGGACACCCGGCTGCTGCTGCGCGAGGTTCCGCGGGCCTACCGGACCCACATCGACGACGTGCTGCTCACCGCGCTGACCATGGCGCTGACCCGATCGACCCTGTCGGATCACGCGTCGCTGTGGCTGGAGGGACACGGCAGGGAACAGCACCTGGTCGACGGAGCGGACCTGTCCCGCACGCTGGGCTGGTTCACCTCCATCGCACCGGTGAGGCTCACTTTGCCCCCGGGCGACGATCCCGAAGCGGCGCTCAAAGCGGTCAAGGAGCAGTTGCGCGCGGTTCCGCATCACGGGTTGAGCTACGGTCTGCTGCGCTACCTGCACTCGGCGCACGCACCGACCCTCGCGGCGCGGCCGGCGCCACGCGTCGGCTTCAACTACCTGGGGCAGTTCGACACCGCCATCGCCGGCGAGAACACGGAACCGGGCGGCCATGACGGACCGGCGCTGCGGCTGCGGCGGGCACCGGAACCGCTGCCGCCCGCCTTCCACCCGGAGAACGCGCGCCCGCACCTGCTCGACGTCGACGCGATCACCATCGACGGACATCTGGACATCACCTTCTCCTACAGCGCGGCGCATTACGGCGCCCGGACGATCGAGCGGCTCGCCGAGGAGACCCTCGCGAGCCTCCGCGGACTGATCGCGCACTGCACCGGGCCGGGAGCCGGCGGCTACACCCCCTCCGATTTCCCCGAATCGGGACTCGACCAAGGCGGACTGGACACGCTGTTGACGGCATTGACCGAAGAACGTTGACCAAAGAACGTTGAGCGAAGGGCGTTGACCGACATCATGGCCATGGGGTGATCGCCCCGAACGCTGGAAAATCCACCGTGAAGGAATGTGGTATGGCGCATGCGAATGTCGAGCCTTCGAGCACCGGGAACGCGGAGGACACCGTGGTACCGAGCGCCGCGAGGACACTTCGCACCTATCTGGGGCCGCACCGCACCGTCGCCGCCGTGCTCGCGGTGACGACACTGGTCTCCACGGCTCTCCAGGTGGCCAACCCGCAGTTGCTGGGCAGGTTCATCGACGGCGTTCGCTCCGGTGCCCCGCTGTCGACCCTGCTGGGGCTCGGCGCGACCTACCTGGCGGTCGCGGTGGTGGCGCAGGTGATCTGGATCGTCGCCGAGTACCGGGGCGCCCGGGTGGCCTGGAGCGCGACGAACGAGCTGCGCGCCGACCTCACCGCGCACTGCCTCCGGCTGGACATGTCGTTCTATGAGCGGCACGCTCCCGGCGAGTTGATCGACCGGATCGACGGAGACGTGAGCAAGCTGGCCAACTATTTCTCGCAGATGTTCCTGCTCGTGTTCTCCAACCTGCTGCTGGTGGTCGGGATCGGCATCGCGCTGTTCGTCCAGGATTGGCGGATCGGCCTGGTGTACGCCCCTTTCATCACCATCTCCTTCGTCCTGCTGCGGCGGCTGGTCGGCACCGCCGTGCCGGCGATGGCGGCCCAGCGGGAGGCCAACGCGAAATTGCTCGGATTCTTCGAAGAACGCCTGAACGGCCTTCCCGACCTGCGGGCCAACGGAGCCGAAGAACACACCGTGCACGGCTTCTGGACGCACGCCGCGACGTTGTTCCGGGCCAGCCGCCGCGCGGCGCTGCTGGGCGTGCGCTGGCCGGCGGCCGCGCAGTCGCTGGCGTCGGCGGGGTTCGTCATGGCCCTCGCGGCCGGCGCGTGGCTCTACACGGCCGACCAGATGACGCTCGGCGCGGCCTACACCCTGGTCGTCTACGCGGTCATGGTGCAGACCCCGATGCTGGTGATCACCTCGCAGTTCCATGATCTCGAAGCCGCGCTCGGGGCGCTGCGGCGCATCCACGGCCTGCTCGGCGAGCGCAGCGCGGTCGACACCGGCGGCGCCCCGCTGCCGGCCGGGGCGCCCGCCGTGGAACTCGACCGGGTCTCGTTCAGCTACCAGCCCGAAGAAGCCGCGCTCCGCGACGTCTCCTTCCGCCTTCGGCCGAAGGCCCGGCTGGCCGTCATCGGCCGCACGGGCAGCGGAAAGAGCACCCTCATACGCCTGCTGTTCCGGTTCGCCGACCCCACCGAGGGGGCGGTCCGGCTCGACGGCCGCGACCTGCGGGAGATCTCGGTGGCCTCACTGCGCGGCCAGGTCGGTCTGGTCACGCAAGAGGTCCAGTTGTTCGCCGCCACGGTCCGCGACAACGTCACGCTCTTCGACACGACGGTCGATGACGCCCGAGTGCGCGAGGCGCTCGCGGAGGTGGGACTGCGCCAGTGGCTGGAGAGCCTGCCCGCGGGCCTGGACACCCTCCTCGGCCCGGGCGACACCGGGCTGTCGGCCGGGCAGGGGCAGTTGCTGACCTTCGCCCGCGTCCTGATCCAGGACCCGGGCCTGGTGCTCCTGGACGAGGCCGCGTCCAGGCTGGACCCGGCGAGCCGGCGGGCCTTCGACACGGCCATGGAGCGCCTGCTCGCCGAACGCACCGCGATCATCGTGGCGCATCGCCTCGAGACCCTCGGCTCCGTCGACGAGGTGCTCCTGCTCCGCGAGGGCCGCGTCGTCGAGCACGGCCCCCGGGACCGGCTGGTCGCCGACCCGTCCTCGGAGTTCTCCCGCCTGCTCGCCGCCAACGAGGCACTGGCATGAGGGCCCCGCGGACACGCCGGTCGGACCCTCCGGCCACGGCGCCTCAAGGACGTCCCGTCCGGCGGTCGCGGCTGGTACCGCTGCTGTCCCGATCGGTCCTCACCTACCTCTGCCTGATCGGACTGTGGGTCCTGCTGCGGGGCGCGCTCCTGGCCACCGGACTGCTGCTCCAGCTCGTCTTCGACACCCTCAGCGGCACCGGGCGGGCCGGCATGTCGGCATGGTCGCTCATCGCCCTCGTGGCGGCCGCGGAGGCCGCCAAGGTGGCCGTCTGGTACGGCGTGATCCTCAGCCGGGTCGAACCGCACTTCACCTACCGGATCCGAGCGGCGCTGCAGGTCAACGCGCTCGGCGCGATCCTGCGCAGACCCGCGGGACGGGCGCTGGACCGCACCGGCGGCGACGCCGTCAGCCGGTTCGGCGAGGACACCGACGAGGTCGGCGTCTTCGCGATCTGGTCGGCGTCCAACCTCGCCCGGTTGATCATCGCCGTGGGCGCGTTGGTCATCATGCTCGGCATCGACGCCGTCGTGACCCTCGGGCTCGTCGTCCCGGTGGTGGTCATGGTGCTGGCGAGCCGGGCGCTGGCCAGGCCGCTGCGCGAGTACCAGCATGCCGGCCGCCGGGCGGCCTCGGAGGTGAGCAGCGTCGTCGGGGAGGCGGTCGGCGGCGTTCAGGCGATCAAGGTCGGGCGCGCCGAGGAGCGGTTCGTCGCGCGGCTGCGGGACGCCAACGCCGTCAGGCTGCGGTTCGCGATCCGCGAGGTGCTCCTGACCACCGTGCAGACGTCCCTGTTCAACGGCACGGCCGCCCTCGGCACCGGATTCGTGCTGCTGCTGGCCGCGGCGAGCATGCGCGGCGGCGACTTCACCGTGGGCGACCTGGCGCTCTTCGTCTTCTACATCCAGTTCATCACCGAGGCGGTGACCGCGCTGGGCATGTTCTTCGCGCGGTACCAGAAGGCCGAACTCTCCATGCGCCGGGTGGCCGAACTCGCCGGCGACGAATCAGCGGTGATCGCCCGCACGGAGACCTACTTGCGGAGCGAGCCGCCGCGGCCGGCGCCGCCCGGAGACCGTCCCGCGCCGCTGCGCCTGCTGCAGGTGCACGGCCTCACCGCCCGCTATCCGGGGACCTCGCGCGGCATCCGCGACATCGACCTCCACCTGCCCGCCGGCACGGTCACGGTCGTGACCGGCAGGATCGGCTCCGGCAAGAGCACCCTTCTGCAGGTGCTCCTCGGGCTGCTCCCCGCCGAGCGCGGCACCGTCCTGTGGAACGGCGCGCCCGTCGACGATCCCGGGACGTTCCTGATCCCGCCGCGGTCGAGCTTCGTGCCGCAGGTCCCCCGGCTGTTCAGCGGCACGATACGGGAGAACATCCTGCTCGGCGCCTCCTCCTCTCCGGCGGAGGTGGCCGAGGCGGTGCGCCTCGCCGTGCTCGAAGACGACATCGCCGGTCTGGACAAGGGCCTCGACACCGTGATCGGGCCGCGGGGCCTGCGCCTCTCCGGCGGCCAGATGCAGCGGATCGCCGCCGCCCGGATGGCGGTGCGCCGCACCGACCTGATGGTCTTCGACGACCTGTCCAACGCGCTGGACGTCACCACCGAGCTCCGGTTGTGGGACCGGCTTCTGGACGATGACGGCGCCACGATCCTGGCCGTTTCGCACCGGCGGTCCATTCTCCGGCGAGCCGACCAGATCGTGGTGCTCGTCGAGGGCGAGACGGTCGCCGTCGGCACCTTGGAGGAGCTGCTGGAGGACTGCGCGGAGATGCGGCACCTGTGGGCGGCCGACGAATCCGTTCCGGGGGATGCGCACGCCGGACGGGTGGAGCACGACTGAGCGGCACGGAATCTCTGGAAGAACGCGAGAGGAGAGAAATGTTCGAGGACGACGACGAACGGATCTACCGGGTCGTGATCAACCACGAGGAGCAGTACTCGATCTGGCCGGAGGACCGCGAGATCCCGGCGGGATGGCGCGCCGAGGGCACGAAGGGGACCAAGCCGGAGTGCCTGGCCCACATCGACCAGGCGTGGACGGACATGCGGCCACTGAGCCTGCGCAGGCAGATGGACTCCGAGACCGTCGCCGGCGGTTCCTGACCCCGCTCGCAGCACCGTAGGCCCCGGGGGCCGCCCGGAGGGGCCGTCCCCGGGGGCCCTCACACAGAGAGGAACAGTGTGACCAGGCCATACGAGCTCGTCGTTCTGTCCGCCTCCTCCAGCGACGAACTTGCCGCGGCCGCGCGCGGGCTGGCTCGATTCCTGACCGACAGACCGAGCCTCCCGCTGGCCGCGGTCGCCGGCTCTCTGGCCCATGACCGCCCGCAGCTGCCGCACCGCCTGGCGCTGGTGGCGCGCGACGGCGCCGACGCCGCGCGGCGGCTCCAGGCCCCGGCCGCCCGCGAGACGCTCATCGGGCGGGCGACGGCGGCCGAGCGTCCGGTCGCCTTCCTCTTCCCCGGCGTCGGTGACCACTACGCCGGGATGGCGGCCGGCCTCTACCGGAGCGAGCCGCTTTTCCGCCGTGCGCTCGACTACTGCGCCGAGGCCCTCATGGACCGGCTGGGCCGGGACCTGCGCGAGATCCTCTACCCGGAGGACTTCGAGTCCGCGCCACCGTCGGGCGGCCCGGACGGCAAGCTCGACCTGGCCCGGCTGCTCGGCCGGCACGAGCGGTCCGCCGATCTGGACCGGACCGCGATAGCCCAGCCGCTGGTCTTCGCGGTGGAGTACGCGCTGGCCGAGTACCTGGCGGGTCTGGGAATCCGTCCCACCGCGCTGGCCGGCTACAGCCTGGGGGAGTACGTCGCGGCGTGCGTGGCGGGGGTGCTGGCACCGGAGGACGCACTGGAACTGGTCGCCCGCCGGGCGAAGCTGATCGAGACCGCGCCCGAGGGCGCGATGGTCGCGGTGCTGCTCGGCGCCGACCGGCTCGCCGAGCACCTCGACGACGAGTTGTCGCTGTCGGCGGCCGACGGGCCGCGGCTCTCGGTGGTCGGCGGCCGGATCGCGGCGGTCGAGCGCCTCGAGCGGCGGCTCGCGGCCGCGGGCGTGGCGAGCCTGCGCCTGCCGACCCGGCACGCCTTCCACTCGGCGATGCTCGAGCCGTTCGAGGAGGCGATGCGTGAACTGGCCGCCGGGCCCCCGCTGTCCCCGCCCGCCATTCCGCTGCTGTCGAATGTCACCGGAACGTGGCTGACCGAGGCGCAGGCGACCAGCCCCCATTACTGGGCGCAGCATATGTCGCGGACCGTCCGCTTCGACGACGAGCTGGCCGAGCTGTGGCGCCTGCCCGCGCCGATACTGCTGGAGGTCGGTGCGGGCCGGACGCTCAGCACCCTGGTACGGCAACACCCCGGCCGGCGACCGGACGGCACGGTTCTGAGCACTCTTCCCACCATCGAGGCCCGCGATTCGGACGTGGCCGGCGTGCTCACGGCGGTGGGCCGCCTGTGGGTGGAGGGCATGGACGTGAATTGGCGGGCCCTGCTCCCCGACCGGCCGCGGGAGCGGCTGCCGCAGGCCCCGTAACGCGTCCGCCGCCGCACGGCCGGCCGCGCATCCATGGAACGGACTGCCGTGATTCGTTCCGGACGTTGATCTACCTGCAGTTATTTGGTGATCAGGAAGAACCGTCTCATTTATTGATCAGGAGCCTTGAATTACCGGCGGACCTCATAGATCATTGAGGGCAGAACAAACTGAAACCCCTGCAGGGAACACCTTCCGCACATGTTCCTTTACGGTAACTTGCCTTTCTCTGGCGTGGTCCGGACGAAGGCCCGTCCGGCATGCGAGAAGTGTATGTAGTCCGCATCTGTTGGGGGTGGAATGATCCGTCTCGGCATCATTGATCCGCGACCTGTCGTCCTGCATGGGCTGCAATACGTGTTCAATAGAACACCAGAGATAACCATTGAGATCTCCCAGGCGAATGCCCAGGGCATACCGTCGAGCGCACTCGACGTCGTCCTTCTGGGGTTCTGCCCGTCCGAGGGCGCCGCATGCGGACGGCAGATCGCGGAACTGTCCCGCAAGACCTCCGTCCTCATCCTGAGCTGGGCCCGCGGGCCCGAGAGGAAGAACGAGGCGGTGAGATGCCTGCGCGCCGGAGCCCGCGGTGTCTTATATCCCGATGCTCCGGTCAACATCCTCCTGGACGCCGTCCGAACGGCGGCGGCGGGAAGAATGGTGATTCCGACCGAGGTGTCCTCGTTCCTGGAGGCTCCCGCGGCCACCGATCAGTTGTCGCTCCGCGAACAGCAGGTCCTCGACTGCATCGCCGGCGGATACACGCACAGCCAGATCGCCCGGCATCTGGGAATCAGCCGGCACACCGTGGACACCTATGTGAAACGCATTCGCGGAAAGCTCAAACTCGGAAACAAGGCGGAGCTGACCAGAGCCGCGGTTCAGCTGATCTCCGGCCTTGACGTTCCGCAGACATCACCGCGGTGAGCGAATGCGGTCCGGCCGCGTTCTCGAACGCCGTTCAGGAACGCGGCCGCCAAATGAGCGTCAGGGGGCGCGGCGTTCCGCGCGGGACCGCCGCGTGTACTCCTGGCCGAACGCGAAGAGCAGCCATGTGAGTGCGGTGGCGTCGTCGACGATCCCGAACGGCAGGAAGACGTCGGGGATCAGATCGACCGGAGAGACGATGTAGACGACCGCGATCACCATCGCGACGATCTTGCCGGTGGAGGTCCGGTAGTAGGCCTGCGCGGCCGCGCCGGGCGGCCCGACGCGGCGGCGCCTGCGCAGCCGGAGGATGCCCGCCACCAGCAGGACCGCGCCGACGGCCATGAGGGCGGCGCCCGCGACGGTGAGGTCGACACCGCCCAGGTCACCGTCCATGGTGAGTGCCGGGACGGCACCCGCGACGACGAGGAGAAGTCCGAGCCACACCATGCGCACCTCCGGGGGGACGTGTCCTCCGGTATTGCCGTCCCGGGCGGTTTCACTCGGCTTCAGGGGCGTGAATGCCCTCCCTGGCCGAGTCGCGCGCCTCCCTGCTCCTGTGCCTGGTGACGGCGACACCACTGGCACAGGGCCCGTCCGCCGTGACGGGGTCCGTCACGGTGCGCAGGATCTTGTCGCGAACCCGTGCCTTCCAGATCATTGGCTGGACATAGCTCGATAAATGTGTTGCTAGCGATGATCCACTCCTTGGTAAATGTCCGTTTCGGGCGGCATGGGGTGTGGATATAGCGGCTATGCGAATGTCGCCATCCACACCCAGGTCATCGAACGGACGGCAGCCGGGTGGGAGCCGCCTCGCGGCATGCACCCTGCTGATCGCGGCGTTGGGGCTCGGTGCGCTGTCGGCCTGCGACGGGGTCCACCGCCGTTCCGCGACTCTGCAACGGGCAACCAAGGCAGTTCGCCATAAACCGGTTCAATTTACCGTCGCGGCCACAGGGGATTTCCTCCTGCACCGGGTCGTGATGGATCAGGCGGCCTCGGATGCGCGCACCGAAGGGCGGGACGGGTACGACTTCACGCCGATGCTCGCGCGGCTCAATCCCGTGGTCAGTGGGGCGGATCTGGGAATCTGCCACATCGAGACGCCGCTGGCCTCGCGGTCGGGGCCCTTCCTCGGCTACCCGTCCTTCAACTCACCGCCCGCGATCGTGAACGCGATCCGCGGGCTCGGCTATGACACCTGCTCCACCGCCTCCAACCACGCCATCGATCAGGGGGAACCGGGCGTGCGCCGCACGCTCGCCGCTCTGGACGGCGCAGGTATCAGGCATGCCGGCACCGCCCGCAGCGCGGAGGAGGCGAAGAAGATCAACCTCCTGGACGTCAAAGGCCTCAAAATCGCCCATCTTTCGTACACATACGGCACCAACGGCATAGCGAAGCCCGCGGGAAGACCCTGGCTCGTGAACGACGGGCTGGACGCGGGCAGGATCCTCGCGGACGCGGCCAATGCCAAGAAATCGGGCGCCGACGCCGTGATGGTCAGCCTCCACTGGGGCGAGGAATACCAGCACGAGGCCACACCCGAGCAGCGGCACCTGGCCGCGAAGCTGCTGCGTTCCAGCGACGTGAACCTGATCCTCGGCGACCACGTGCACGTCGTCCAGCCATTCGAGCGAATCAACGGCAAGTGGGTCGTGTACGGGATGGGAAATCAGGTCGCCAATCCGACCGCGAACACCCCGGCCACCCATCGGGGGCTCGTCGCCCTGTTCACCTTCACCTGGGACTCACGTGAACAACGGTGGAGAGAACAGCCCTCCTTCGTCCCGACCCTCGTCTCGCCCGGCCCGCCGATCAGGCTCCGCACCCTGGTCCGGGGAGATGCGACGGACCAGGCGGCCATCGACGACACGACACGAGTCGTACGCAGCCTCGGATTTGACATTCCCGACGCTTCGGACCAGGTCACTTCGATGAAGCTTCAAAGCCCCGAAAGGAATTGAGGCGACCGGGTCAACGGGCGGGAAAGCCCGTTCGCCCGCTGTTTTCCCGGGGTAGGGCGGACCTGGAAAGGAGGCAGCGGGGTGACGGCTCCTGACGCGCTTCGATCGCGGGCGATCTCGTCCTCGCGGTGGCGGGCCGCGCTCGCGGTGGCGGGCCTGCTGGCCGCGGGCTGCACGTTCGCGACGAACTCGCAGCACCCCGGCCGCCTGCAGCTCTCCACGGCCGACCTGCCGAATCTCGGCCGGGTCCTGGTGAACGGCAAGGGGCGCACGCTGTACCTGTTCTTCGCCGACCCGCCGAACGCCTCCACCTGTTTCGGCGCGTGCGCGAGCATCTGGCCTCCGGTCACCACCCAGGGGCGGCCGACGGTGGCGGACGGGGCCCAGGCGGGCATGGTGACCACGCTCGCCCGTACCGACGGGCCGAGTCAGATCGTCTACGCGGGTCACCCGCTGTACTACTACCAAGCCGACACCGGACGCGGCGACACCTACGGCCAGGGCATCACCCAGTTCGGGGCCCTGTGGTTCGCCGTCAGCCCCCAGGGGCAGATCCAGACCACGGGGAGTGCCCATGGCGGCTTCCGGTTCTGACCTCGGCGCGAGCGCCGCGGCCCCGCTCACCTCGGTTCTGCTGCGCTACCTGGCCGCTCTTCTGCTGTTCGGGGTCGGCGCCGTGCACCTGTACGAGTTCTCCGCCGACCACTACAGCGTCATACCGATCATCGGCGGCCTCTTCGCCGCGAACTTCGCCGGCGCGGTCGTGCTCGGACTGGCGCTGGCGGTGCCGCTCGAGGCCCTGCCCTTCATCCGGTCCCTCCCGCTCGTCGGGCGGGCCCCGCACGCGTTCGTCGCGCTCGGCGGCATCGTGTTCCTCCTCGGCACGATCATCGGCCTGATCATCAGCGAGCAGTGGTCGCTGTTCGGCTTCCACGAGTACGGCTACCGGACCACCGTCTGGCTCGCGCTGGCCCTCGAAGCGGCCGGGGTCGTCGTCCTCGCGGGCTTCTTGGCCGGTGAGGCGGGCCGGGGACGGGCCCGTCCGGCCGCCAGGAGGCGGTAGGTCGCCGCTCACCCGGAACCGAGCGTGGTGAACCCTCCGACTATGGCCCCGAAGCCGACGTGGGCGAGGACGGTGACCAACGGCGTGCTGGGCCCGTAGTTGAGCATCAGGAAGCCCGGCGGTTCCAGGAGGGCCACCCGAGGGGCGCTCGTCAGCGGGCTTCCCATCCGGGGGTGGACCAACGGCAGCAGGACGTTCACCAGCGCGGTGCCGGCGAACAGTCCGTGCACCAGACCGAAGAGCGCCCCGAGCCACCAGCCGGCGTGGCCGATGGCGAGGAAGACGGCGTAGTAGACGAACGCGAACAGCTCTCCGTTGGCGAAGTGCACGAGGTAGCCGAGCGCCTTGGCACGGGCCCGGTCGGCGGTCACGGCGGTCCCGAGCAGGAACGGCAGGTCCATGCGGGTGAGCCTGAGCTCGCTGGCGGTGCGGAGGGCGGTGGTCAGCGCCAGCGTGCCGACGAAGGCGCCCGCAGCGGTCCCCCACGCGCTCACCCGTCCGCCGCCTCGGCGATCGAGTCGATGGCGCGCGCGGCGCTGATCAGCGCCAGGTGGCTCAGCCCCTGCGGCAGGTTCCCCAGGAAGGCGCCGGTGGCCGGGTCGATCTCCTCGCCGTACAGGCCGACGTCGTTGGCCAGCCCGACCAGGTCGTCCATCAGTGCCGTCGCCTCGTCGAGGCGCCCGGTGCGGGCGAGGCACTCGGCCAGCCAGAAGGAACAGGCCAGGAACGCGCCTTCGGTGCCGCTCAGTCCGTCCTCACCTGAGTACCTGTCGACGAACGGGCCGTGCCGCAGTTCCCGTGCCACCGCGTCGACCGTGGCGCGCATGCGGGGATCGCCGGGACGCGCGTAGCCGTGCAGAAGACCGAGCAGCACGGCGGCGTCCAGTTCCGAACTGTCGGCCGACCGCGTGTAGCACTGGTGAACTGAGGAGAAGCAGCGCGTCTCGACGAAGTCGCGCACCTGCGCGCGGGCCGACCGCCAGCGGGCCGGCCGCAGGCGGGCCGAGCCGCGGCTCGGGATCAGGCCGCGCTCGCAGAGGTCGATGGCCCGGTCGAGCGCGACCCAGCACATCATCTTCGATTGCGTGAAGTGCAGGGGAGCGCTGCGCACCTCCCAGATCCCCGAGTCCGGCTCCCGCCAGGCGGCGCAGACGAAGTCGGCCAGTTCCGCCAGGCGCCGGGCGACGTCCGCGTCCAGCCGCCCGGCGGCACCCGCGTACAGCCAGCCGGTCTGCACCAGCTCGCCATAGGTGTCCAGCTGGGTCTGCGCGCCCGCCGCGTTGCCGATCCGGACCGGCCTGGAACCGCGGTATCCGTCGAGGGGGAGCGACCGTTCCGGGGCGTGGCCGCCGCCGTTCAGCCGGTACAGCACCCGCAGCCGCGGATGGGTGAGCTGGGAGGCGTGCATGAGCCACCAGAAGTAGGCATCCGCCTCGGCGGGGCATCCGAGCTTCAGGAACGCGTCGAGGGTGAACGCCGAGTCGCGGACCCAGGAGAAGCGGTAGTCCCAGTTCCGTTCGCCGCCGACATGCTCCGGCAGTGAGGTGGTCACCGCGGCGGCGATCGCCCCCGACGGCGCGTAGATCAGGAGCTTGAGCGCCAGCGCGCTGCGCAGCACGGCGTCCTGCCACCGGCCCTCACTGGAGCGTTCCCGGGCCCAGCCGCGCCAAGCCGCGATGGTCCGCTCCGCGCGGGCATCGCACTCGGAACGGCTCGGTAGGACGAGCGGTTCCTGGTGGGCGAACGGAATCGCCAGCAGGGCCCGCCCTCCTTGCCCCAGCTCGACGCGGCCGTTGACAGCCCGGTCGGTGCATTCCGGTTCACCCGCGTCCCAGGCGCAGACGGCGAGCGCGTCCGCGCCGGACACCGCGACCGGTATGCCGGCGCGCCTGCCGATGCGCGGGCGGTGGGCGCCGTAACCGAACCGCGGCTGAACGCTCCAGCGCAGCGGCACCGTCCCGGCCACGCAGTCGAGGCGCCGCTGCAGTTCCCGCATCGGTCCGAGGGCCCCATCGGCCTCCAGGGTCAGTGCATCGGTCACCCGCAGACGGCCGCGGGCGGTGGTGAACGTGGTCTCCAGCACGTTCGTGCCAGGGAGGTACCGGCGCGCGACCGTAAAGGGCTCCTCTGGCTCCAGCAGGAAGCGGCCGCCTCGGACGGGGTCCAGGATGGCCGCGAACACCGAGGGGGAGTCAAGATCCGGCGTTCCCAGCCAGTCCACGGACCCGTCGGCGGCGACCAGCGCGGCACTCCGCCCGTCTCCGATCACCGCGTAGTCGCGCAGCCGGGCGTAGCCGTCGATCCGGAAGGCCGTGGCGCGCCCGGGATCGGACGGGACGTCAACGGGGGGACCGCTGACTCTCATGGGGCCATGGTCTCACCCAGTTTCCGCCTGTTCAGTCCTGTCCGTTCCCATACGTCCCCAAGGATTCCCCCGCTCCGTGCTCCGGCCCGATGACCTCATGGAAGAGAAAAGGGCGGTTCAGGGCTGCGAAGAGACCGTTCGCATGCCGGCGCGGTGGGGTATCCGGTGCCCGAGGAGGCGGTATCGGACCGACCGGTACGGCGCTTTTCCAGGAAGGAATATCGCGGATGTACCAGGTGATTCCGACTGGCCCGACCCGCCCGTCTCGCCCATCGCGTCGGCATCGGCGGGCATGGGCGGCGGTGGCGGTGGCGGTGGCCGGTCTCGCGACCGCGGTGGTCGCAGGATGCGGCGGATCGGGCGGATCGAGCGGCCAGTCGGCGTCGCCGAGCACCTCGCCCCCGGCGAGTTCCCCGCCCCCGGCGAGCTCCCCGCCGCCCGCCGGCGGCGCCACCACGGGTGCGATGATCAAGACGGCGGGTGTGGGCTCACTGGGGCAGATCCTCGTCGACGGTGCGGGCCGCACGGTCTACGACTTCCAGAAGGACACCGGCGGCAAGTCCTCCTGCTACGGCGCGTGCGCCGCGGTGTGGCCGCCGGTCCCCGCCGGCGCGAAGCCCCAGGCGGGCTCGGGGGCGAACGCGTCGCTGCTGGGGACCTCGAAGAGGACCGACGGCACGACCCAGGTCACCTACGCCGGACATCCGCTGTACTACTACGCGCCCGACGGCACGGCCAGCGGCAGTGCCAAGGGGGAGGGCCTCAACCAGTTCGGGGCCGTCTGGTACGTGATGTCGCCGTCCGGCAGTGCGGTCCGCAAGAGCGGCGGCGGCTACTGACGAACGCCGACCGGCCTCGTCAGGCGAGGTCGAGGGTGAAGCGGATGCGGTCGATGGCGGCCCGGCAGCTCGACGCGGAGAGGGCCAGTTCCCGGCGGGCCGCCGCCAGCTCCGTGTAGGGGCCGGGCGAAGCGGATGCGGGGGCGTCCGTGCCGAACGCGTCGAAGCAGGCGTCGGCGAACGCGTCGCAGGTGGTCATGCCGAGCGCGGCGAGCGCGGCGAGGTCGTTGAGCGCCGTCCAGATCTCGGACTCCTCGGTGCCGGACGGAGGCGGGGGCGCGAGGTCGGCGAGCTCCTTGAGGGCACGGGGCAGCTCGCTGATGTCGGCGTCGGGCCGAAACGACCAGCTGAGCTGGCGCAGCCGGTCCAGCACCGGGGCCCAGTCAGGGCCTGCCTGCGTCTGGGCGAGCCGGCCGCGCGTCGCCTCCAGGGCCTCCAGGACCTCTTCGCGGACGAGGCGGTCGGTGAGGCCGGGCAGCAGCAGCTCGTACTCGTGCTCGGCGTTGAGCTCGACGAGGCGGCGCGTGACGCGGAGCAGCTCGCGGGGAAGGCCGCCCGACAGCGCGAGGGCGAGCCGGACGAACGGGTCGGTGAAACCGGGGACGCGGCGCTGCAGCAGCCGCCGCGCCGACGCGAACGACAGCGGCTCCAGCGTGATGATCTCGTCGAAGGCCGTCTCCGCCAGCGAGCGGCCGATGATCGCGCGGCGGGCGAACGCGGCGCCCACCTCGTCGGCCACGGCGACGACGAAGTAGCAGTTCACCGACCCGAAGATCGCCTTGACCTCGCCGAGAAAGCGGGTGGCCTCCGCCGCCGAGCCGATCCGGTCGACCTCGTCGATGCAGACCAGGACGGTCCGGCCGCGGTCCCGCTCGGCCGCGGTCACCGCCTCCAGGAACCGGGAGAGGTGGCCGACCAGCTGCGGCATCGTCCAGGGCAGCTTCCGGAACGCCACCCCGCGGGTGAACGCCGACTGGAAGAACGGGAGGGTCCCCGCCGCCTGCAGCGTGGCCGTCTGCTCCGCCTGGAGCTCCTGGCGGTGCCGCCTGGCCTCCCGGACCAGCGGCGGCTCGGCGCGCCAGGTCAGCCGGCGCCAGCCGCGGCGCGGGACGGCGAGCAGGAGGAGGAACGCGAGCGCGAGCTGGAGGTTGCGGCGGTGGGCGTCCCACTGGGACCGCGACCATCCGGCGAGGCCGTCCATCCCGTCGCTCGTTCCCTTGGACCAGGCGCCGAGGTGGTGCGACAGCTCCCCGGCGAACGACCAGACCAGGAGGGCGGCGAGCCCGGCGGCGAGCGCGCAGCGCAGGACCAGCGGCGCGATGCCGCGCAGATAGCGCGACAGCCCGTCGCGGCGCCGGAGGCGGGCCCCGCGGTCGGCGGTGAACCCCTGGTCGGTGATGTAGGTGACGCACAGGCGCTGGAAGAGCTCGATGAGGAACTCCTTCGGCACATAGTGCGTGGGCGCCGGCACGAGCACGGCGAAGCGCGAGTCGGACGAGCACAGCGAGCGCAGGAGCGTGGACTTCCCGGACCCGCGGGGCCCCGCCACGGCGAGGCTCGCGCCGTCCGACCGGCGCAGCGCCTCGGTGACGCGGCGGCTCGCGCGGGTCGGCACCAGCAGCTCGGCGTCGTGGATCGCGCGGAGCCGCGTCGTGTCCTGGACGAGCAGCCGCTTGCCCTGGGAGGGCTGCAGCAACCGGTTGATCGTCTGGACGAGCTCGGGCATGACCGCGCGCTCGCGGGCGTCGTCCAGCCACCGCCGCCGCGCCCGCTCCGCCCTGCTCTCCAGCCCCGGCGCGGACGGGACGAGCAGATACATCTTCAGCGTGCGGACCAGCGGCCGCACGGAATGGCCGGCGCCCAGCACGGCGATGACGCCGTTGCACCAGAGCAGGACGAGCACGGACGCGGGTGAGGGCGTGGCGCCGAGACTCGCCTGCCAGCCGATGAGCACGACTCCCAGGCCGCAGGAGGTGCCGAACCAAGGCCAGAACAGGGCTTCGCCCCTCCGCCGGCAACGCAGGAGCAGGCCGGCCGCCGGGGCGAGCGCGATGACCGCGAGCTGGGACGCGAACACGGCGAGGTCGTACCAGGAGGAGACCAGGACCAGCAGCGCGAGGATGAGAAGCCGCACTGCCCTCGTCCCCAGGAACGCGCGCAGCGACGCCCAGCCGGACCCGGCGGCGAGCCGTTCGAAACGCGTGGTGGCGCGGGTGGCCGCGTTGGCGAGCGCGGCGAACTCGGCGTAGCTCGGCAGCGCGGTCGCGTCGCGGAACGCCCGGTCGCGGCTGCTCTCGTCGAGGACCCGCGTCCAGTCGACGAGCTGCCGCACGCGCGCGGTGCGGGGCGACTCGCGGTCGACGTAGAACCGGATCCGGGGGTCGTCGCGGCAGTCCCCGGCGAGGTCGTCCCATGGGAAGAGCGTGGCGGTCGCCATGCTCAGTCTTCCCGGCCCCGGTCGGCGACCGCCTCCCCGGCGGTCGGGGCGGGCCGCAGGTCACGCATGCGGCGCAGCGCGCGGTCCTCGGCGTCCTCGTCGTCGTCGCCGCGTGCGGGTCCCGGTGCGGGGACGGACGGCCGACGACCGGGGGCCGGGACGTCGGACGCCTCAAGACGGTCCCAGATCTCCTCCAGGCTCGTGGACTCCGAGATCAGCCTCGACTCCAGCACCAGCGTCTCCTCGGCGAGCCGCATCTCGTGCTGCCGTCCGATCTCCAGCAGGCGTTCGTAAACCCCCGGGCGCATGGTCAACCGCGCCAGCAGCGGCAGGCACTCGAACGTCATCAGCACGAGGACGGGCAGGAGTAGCGCGGAGGAGACGGTCGCGTTCTCCTGGGGCAGCCTGTTCAGTGCCTCAAGCCTTATCAGCAGGCCGTCGGCGGCGTTGGTCTTCCGCTCGAACTCGTCGTACCGCTGCTGCTGCTCCTTCTGGGCCGCCTCCAGCTGCGCCTGGGCCCTCGCGAGATGACTTCGCGCGAGCGGATCGGAGCCGGACCGAACCTCGGACTGGTACTTGCGGACCGTCGCTTCCAGTTCGTCGATCCGCCGGTGAAGGGAGCCCCGCTCCTGCTCCGCCCGGAATTCCGCGATCCGCTCGGACTTGATCACGACGACCTCCGCGTCCACCTCGTCCTGGAAGGCGCGCAGCACGAGCGGCGTGCTGACGGCGAGACCGAGCAGCAAGGCGAGGGCCAAGCGGGGCGCCGCGAGCCAGATCCGGTTGAACCCGCCGACTGGCAGGGACATGACCGCCCACCGGGTCAGGGCCATGGTGCCCGCGCCCCAGGCGGCCGAAATCGGCACGGCCGGGACCGGATCGGTGCCGAGCAGCTCCACCAGCGCGACGCCCATCGACAGAGCGGCGAGGACTCCCTGGGAGAGGATCAGCGCCCCGAGGCCGACCCATCGCGGCCGCTCGCCCGGAGCCTGGTCGAGGACGTCGGGCCGGGCGCCGGACAGCAGGATCAGGAATCTCCGCATCGTCGCCCGTCCTGGTCGCCGCCCGCCCGGTGATGCCGTCAGAATAGGCGAGATCAGCCCTCCGCGGACGGGGAAGGAGCGCGATTGTCGAGCCAGGCCGGGGACGCGCTGCGCCGGGACCTCTCCGGCGATCTCGCGATGCTGCCGCCGGGCGGCCACGTCACCGTCGTCGAGCCTGCGGCCGCGGGAGCCGCCGCGTTCCGGATCGAGCGGGACGGACGGGGCGCCGCCCGCGTGCGCCGCTCGGAGTTCGCCGCCGAGCGCGACGTGTCCGGGGCGGCGGTCCGGATCGCGGTGCCGGCCGGTGAGGAGCCGGCGGCCGCGGAGCTGGTGCGGCGGATCACCGCGGCCCGCCCGGACGCGCGCTCCTACGTCCTCGACGGGGAGGACGCCGCCGCGTTGATCGCGGACGTCGCCGCCGCCCTGCCGATCCCGCACGCCTACGGGCTGCTCGTCGCGCGCGCCGATCCGGCGGACGGGCGGGTCAGGCTGTCGTCCGAGCCGCTGTTCCCGGAGGGCGCCCGGCGCGGCGCCGCCGCGGAGCTGAGCGTGCGCAGCGAGGAGGAGAACCGCCTGGTCTTCGCGGTCGTGACGCGGGACGCGGAACCGGGCCTGCTGTCGGCAGCCTCCGCGGTGCTGCCCGCGGGGACGCACCGGGTCCGGGCGGAGCTCGACGGTCCCGGGGCCGTGCGCTTCACCTCGCCCGCCGGCCTCGTCCCGGACCCGCGCACCGCGGCCGAGCTGACCGCCGCGGTGCCGACCCGCCTGGACGCCGGCAGGCCGGTGCATCTCGTCTGCGCCGTCGAGGTCGCGGGGCCCGCCGCCCGGGTGGCGGCGCGGCTCGACTGCGCCGAGCGCGTGGCGCTCGCCGCCGACCGGGGCCTCGGCGACCGGCTCCGGGTCGGGCTCATCGGCTACGGCGCGCACCGGCGCGGGGCCGCCGACGGCGTGGTCGTGACCGACTGGCGGTCGGACACCGGGAAGGCGCTGCGCTCGCTCAGCCGGTTCGGCGCCGCCGACCTCGGGTATCCGCGCGCCGCCCAGGTCGAGGACGTGCTCGCGGAGGTGCTGAGGCGGATCGGCGCAGGCCCGGGGCCCGGGCGGACCGTCCTGCTGGTGATCGGGGACCGTCCGCCCCACCCGCCGGCCCCCGACGGGGACGTCGTCCGCTGCCCGCGGCGCCACGACTGGCGCAGCTTGCTAGGCGAACTGGAGGTGCGGCCCGACGTCGCGCTGGCCGCGGTCCGCGACCAGCCCGCCGCGCCCGGCGGCGCGGCGTGGGCGCGCATCGGCGGCACCGCCCTGAAACCCCTCGACACCGTCGACGCGGACGCGCTGGCCGCGCAGCTCGGGCTGACGTCGCCGCCGACCGGAGGCATCCCGGTGCCGCTGGCCTGCTGAGCCGCCCGGGCGACCTTCGCCGGAGACCTGGACGTCACAGCATGACCGCTCCCGCGACCGCCGCCGACGCGATGACGAGGAGGGCCACGACGTTGACCGGGATGTCCGTTCTCAGGGAGCGGTGTTCGGCCACGCGGTCCAGGCTGAAGACGGCCGGGTCGGCCGGCGTGTAGTGGACCGTGACCTCCCGGCCGCAGGCGCCGGCCGCGTCCGGCACCCCCGGAGGGCAGTAGGCGGTGACGTCCGTTCCCTCCCGCGTCGTGAACGCCACGACCGGTGTGCTGACGGTCACGGTGCTGCCCTCCCCGTCGGTGGTGACGTCCTCGAGCACCGCGATGACCCGGCCCCGGACGGCGACCATGGAGGCCAGCGTCTCGCGGCGGCGGCGCGTGTCGCGCACGTTCCCGGGCAGGTGGTAGGCGCCGTAGACGGCCCACGGCCCGCAGAAGCCGACCAGCGCCCAGGGCCAGCCCCGGTCGATCGCGGCGGCGACCACCACACCGGCATAGACGAGGAAGAGCGCGAAGGCCGGCCAGCCCGGTCCGCGGTCGCCCTCCTGGCAGTAGCCGGTCAGGCGGAAGGCGTCCGGCCTGCCGCGCGGGTAGAGGACGGCGACCTCCCGGCCCGTCCACGCGGCGGTGATCGTCTCATCCCGGTCACCGTCGTTCGCCACGACGACGTCCTGCCCGCCGGACGGGGGACGGTAGGAGACGTCCACCGGGATTCCGCTCTTCCCGGAGCCGCCGTGCCGGGGCTCTCCCACCCGCTCGATCCGCCCGGTGACCCGGACCGTCCGCTGGGCCCGGGTCATCCCGGCCAGCGATCGCCCGTAGCCGAGCAGCGCCATCGTCCCCCACACCGCGCACCACAGCGCCAGATATCCGTGCAGGCCCATATGGCTTCCTCCGCGAGCGGCTCTGGACGGCACCGGGCGTCCACGGTGACCGACGGTCGACCGCGCTGCATGATCTACCACATTCGCGACGGCGGGCGTCGAGGTTCGCTTGGCCAGACCTTGACGGGTTCGGCGACCAATCGATAGCGCGAGGCGGCGCGTACTGTGATCGTGGGAATGGAGAATTTCCCTACCGCACGGGCGTTGACCGGGCCGGGTGTCCTGGAGGAAGAAGCGCCACGCCCGCCCGGGGGCACCGCGACGAGGGGGAATCTGAAATGCCGGATCAGGGCAGCCTTCCTGCGCCGAGTCAGGGACTCGTGCTCACGCACTTCCTGACGGTCCGGGACGTGGCCGTCTCCAGGGACTTCTACGCGAACGTCCTCGGCGGCGAGGTGGTCCTCCCGGAGAACCCGGCCATCGTGCAGGTGGCCAACACCTGGATCATCATGAACCCCGGTGGCGGCCCCACGCCGGACAAGCCCGGCGTCGTCCTCAGACCGCCCGAGCCCGGCGATCCGGTGTCGACGTTCCTCAACGTCAGGGTGGCCGACATCGAAGCGTTCCACGCGGCGGCGACCGCTCACGGCGCGGAGTTCCTGACCGAGCCTCTGGACCGCAAGGCGGAGATCCGCTGCTACATGCGCGACCCGGACGGCTACCTCATCGAGGTCGGGCAGGCCACGGGCATGCTCCACGGCGTCTTCGCCGATCGTCCCGCGCCCGGCTAGGCCAGTAGCCGGCGGATCCGCTCGTACTCGGCGGCCATCTCCGGTGCGGCGAGGAAGTCGTCGAGATCGGCGGAGACCTCGTGGTCGACGTCCTCGATGGAGCGGATGGCGAGTTCGTAGAGTTCGCCGCGCCGGTTCTGCTCCAGGTAGCTCTGCCAGTGCGACAGCGCCCTGATGGCGGTGAGGACTCCGTCGTCCAGATCGTCATCGACCAGGATGCCGTCATAGATCGTCGCGAGTTCGTCCCGCAGCCCGTCGGCGCTGATCGTCAGGACGTTGGCGCAGGCGTTGGCGAGCGCCGCCCGGGCGTCCTGGCTGAGTTCGTCCTCGGCCGCGCCGCGCAGCAGCTCCGGTCGCACCAGGCGGGTGACCGTCTCCTCGCCGAAGGCGCGGACGTCGTCCTCGCCGGCTTCGATGATCAGTCGGAGGACGTCCGTCTCAAGCTCGCTGTAGTTCACGCCCGCAGCCTAGGAGGCCTGCTCCGCCGACGCATGCGGAGTTCGTCGCGCCCATCTGGCACACGATCGGTACCGTGAGCCTGTCCGGGCCCGGGGGCCGTCCTTTCGTCCCGCTAACGGGTCGGGTGCTGGAGACCGTGGAGGAATCGTGCCGTCAGAGGCCGAGGCGCAGCGGCACAGGTGGCGGATCGAGGCCCGGGAGTACGCCCGTCATGAGCGCCGCCGGGGGCGCCGCTTCGCGTTCACGCGGCTCGTTCCCGCCCGCACGGCGCTGGTAGTGATCGACATGGTCCCGTTCTTCGTGTCCGGCAATCCCTACTGCCGGGGGATCGTGCCCCACATCGCCCGTCTCGCCGACGCTCTGCGGGGTGCAGGCGGCACGGTCGCCTGGGTCCTGCCCGCGGTGGGCGAACGTACGGCGGTGGCCGACGAGTTCTTCGGCCCCGAAGCGGCCGAGATGTACCGCACCTCCGGCGGCACCGGGCCCATGGCCGAACGCCTGTGGCATGACTTCATGGTCCATGCCGACGACCTGCTGGTGGAGAAGTCGGCGGCCAGCGCCTTCTTCCCAGGGCGCTGCCTCCTTCCGGACCTGTTGGAACGGCGCGGGGTCGACACCGTCCTGATCACCGGCACCGTCACCAACGTGTGCTGCGAGTCCTCCGCGCGCGACGCGAGCACCCTCGGGCTCCGGGTCATCCTGGTCGCCGACGCGAACGCGGCGCGCGACGACCGGGAGCACAACGCCACCCTGCACACCGTCTACCGGTCCTTCGGCGACGTCCGTCCGACGGCCGAGGTGCTCGGGATGATCGAAACGCCGCCGGGGCCCTCGGCGCGTTGATGCCGTAGTCCCGCGTTGCCCTGACGGCTCCTCTGCGGACAGTACCCAGTGTCCAGATCAATCTTGATCTTGGACCGTTTCGCGACCAGGTCGCGGACGAGGACAAACGGAGGAAAGATGGCTGAGAATCAATTTGACCAGGCGTCCCACATAGGTTCGCACATCGACCTGCTGGCAGACATGTCGAATGTGATGAGCAGAGCGAAACCTGGAAAGGTGGACGCCATTGTCGTTCCCACGATCTACCCGCATCGGGTGGGTCCGGCGATCGCCCTGGCGAAAGCACTGGAGTGCAAGATCGTCCTGTTGTGCAGCTCGGATTCGCAGCGGCGGGAGATTGAAAAGATCGGCCGTGCCCTGCACGCCGACACACTGACCCTGGTGGTCCCGCCAGGGTACGGTCACCCGTTGCTCGACTTCGAGCGGCGAGCGATGGAAAAGCACTCCGACATCGCGGTGAAGCGGAACATCGGCCTGCTGCTGGCCCGGCTGTGCGGCTGGCGGACGGTCTTCTTCCTCGACGACGACATCCGGGGCATGGAGCCCTCCCTGATCGCGAGGGCCGCCGGTCTGACCGAGCGGTATCCGGTGGTCGGATTTCAGATCACCGATTTTCCGGATAATTCAATTGTATGTCATGCCAACCGGGTCTCCGGGGGAGTGCAGTCGACCTTTATGGGAGGCAACGCGCTCCTCGTCGACACCACTCGCGTGGGCACGTTCTTCCCCGCGATCTACAATGAGGACTGGTTCTTCATGTACGACGCGGTCGCCGCTCGCTCGGCGTGCATCGCGGGCAGGCTGTGGCAGTTGGCGTACGAACCGTTCGACCGGAGCGCCGCGCCGGAGGAGTTCGGTGAGATCATCGCCGAAGGCCTGTTCCGGGCGCTCCACTACGAGACGGATGTGTCCACGCTCTACTTCTGGATGGACGCGATCAAGAAGCGCTCGCGATTCATCGAAGAGGTGGTGGACCGTCTGCACGGATCCGCTCGCGGAAAGGGAGAGCCCGTTCCCGATCGCGACCGGATTCTGAGACTCCTCGACGAGGCGAAGAAGCGCCATGGGGAGATCTCTCCGATGAGCTGCCTGTCCTTCTATCGCACCTGGCGCGAGAACGTGGGCATCTGGCAGCGGCAGCTACTGGACCTGCCCACCTCTCTCACTCCTGAGCGGGCGATTCGCTACCTGCGGCTGTCGAGCGATTAAGGCCCGGTCGGCCATGGCCGGGCCCTGCCCGACCCGACCGGTCCCGGGGCTGAGGCCCCGGGACCGCGTTCCTCATCCGCGGAGTTCAGGTGACCAGGCCGTTGCGGTAGGCGTAGACGACGGCCTGCACGCGGTCGCGCAGGCCGAGTTTGGTGAGGATGCGCGACACGTAGGTCTTGACGGTCTCCGGGCTGAGAACCAGCGTCGCGGCGATCTCGTTGTTGGACAGGCCGTTGGCGATGAGGTTCAGCACCTCCATCTCGCGCGGGGCCAGCGCGACGTCGTCGGCCGTGCCCGGGGCGGGACGGATCCGCGCGGCGTACCGGCCGACGAGCTGCCGGGTCACCTCGGGCGCCAGCAGTGCGGCACCGCCCGCGACGGTGCGGATCCCGTGCAGCAGCTGCGCCGGTGGGGCGTCCTTGAGCAGGAACCCGCTCGCTCCCGCGCGCAGCGCCTCGTACACGTACTCGTCCAGGTTGAACGTCGTCACCACGAGCACCTTGACGGGGTCCCCGACCCCGGGGCCGGCCAGGAGGCGGGTCGCCTCGATGCCGTCGAGCACCGGCATCCGCACGTCCATCACCACCATGTCGGGGTTCAGGCTGCGGGCGAGGCCGACCGCGGTCCGCCCGTCCCCGCACTCGCCCACCACCTCCAGGTCGGGCTGCGCGTCGATGATCGTCGCGAACCCGGTCCGGATCAGCGCCTGGTCGTCGCAGACCAGCACCCGGACCGGGGCGCTCACGACGGGCTCCCGGTGGGGATGCGGGCCCGCACGACGAAGCCGCCGCCGGCCTGCGGGTGCGCGCTGAACTCGCCGCCGAGGGCGTCGACCCGTTCGCGCAGCCCGGCCAGGCCTCGCCCGCCGCCGCCCGGCGACGCGGTCCGTCTCTCGGGGCCGTCGGTGCCGACCTGCACGGTGATCTCTTTCTCGCCGTACCGGACCCGGGTGACGGTGCGGTTGCCGTGGGCGTACCTGAGAGCGTTGGTCAGGGCCTCCTGCACGACCCGGTAGGCCACGAACTCGGCGCTTCCGGCGGACTCCGACGGTTCGCCCTCCTCGGTGAACTCCACCGGCTGCCCGGCCTGGCGCGTGTGTTCCACGAGCGTGCCGAGGTCGCCGGCGGACGGCGTCCTGACGTCGTTCCCCGGGGCGCCGTGCTCGGGGTTGAGCAGGTCGAGCAGGTGCCGCAGGTCGGTGATGGCGCGCCGCCCGGTGCCGGTGACCGCGTTCAGGGTCGCGTCGAGGCGGTCGGGGGAGGCGGTCAGGTAGCGCGCCGCCTCGGCCTGCACGACCATCGCCGTCACGTGGTGGGCGACGACATCGTGGAGCTCGCGGGCGATGCGGGTGCGTTCGGCGGCGCGGGTCGCCTCGGCGACCCTGACGCGGCGCTCGGCCTCGGCGGCGCGACCGGAGCGCAGCCACGACCCGATGCCCCACGCGGCGGCCAGCGCCAGGTAGACCACCACGTATCCGTCCGGCCGCTCGGCCCCGCCGAGCAGGTGGAGCGCGATCGCCAGCGCCGCGTACG
Organism: Actinomadura sp. NPDC048955; assembly: GCF_040649435.1. Taxonomy (NCBI): domain Bacteria; kingdom Bacillati; phylum Actinomycetota; class Actinomycetes; order Streptosporangiales; family Thermomonosporaceae; genus Actinomadura; species Actinomadura sp. NPDC048955. The sequence continues at coordinate 16,676 of NZ_JBEZJI010000019.1, read as the reverse complement.
CGGCGGACAGGACGATCACCGCGAGGCGCCGGTGGCGTTCCAGATGGGCGCCCGAGCTCACCAGCGCGGCGGGCAGCGCGGTCCCCGCGACCATCTGGTAGCCGCGGAGTTGCGCGACGGCGAAACCGAGGGACACCAGGGCCAGGCACGCGGCCGGCCACCGCCGGCGCACGGCGAGCGGGAGGCAGAGCAGGGCGAGCGCCACGATGGCCGGCGTGTCGAAGGGACGGGGCGGAAGTTCGCCGACGTGCGTCTCGTGGCCGCGCAGGACCGGCAGGAACGACATGACGGCGAGCAGCAGGGCGAACGGGAGATCGCGGACCGTCACGTCCTGACGCCGCCACGCGGCAGGGAGCCGCCGCAGATCGATCACTCGGCGAGGGTAGCGGTCGCGGCGGGGGCGCCGGGTCGACCGTCGCATGACGACTCCTTGGTGCGAGGACGGCCGGCCGGTCACCGCCCGTCGCCTATCCGGCGGCCTGCGAGGTGACGCGCTGGATGGCCTTGACGGCGACCTCGGGCTGTTCGAGGTAGATGTAGTGCCCGCTCCGGGGGGCGGTGGTCAGCGTGCTGCGGCTGGACAGGGCGAGCCACGCGCGCTGCCCGGCGGACCAGGCCTGCTCCAGTCGCGGCCCGTAGGTGGGAATGGCCGCGAGGTACGGCTTCCCATGCTTGATCACCTCCACCGGGATGCTGCCCGCGGAGCCGACCTTCCCGTCGGTGATGACGAGCTTCTCCGGGTTCTGGCCCTGGAAGATCGCGAGGTTCTGCGCGCGCACCTGGCCGGCCGGCCCCTTGGCGGACTCGGGGATCGCCTCGGTGATGTCCTCGATCATCGTCGGCGGTGTGGCGTCCATCAGGACCAGCCCCTTCACCCTGTCCCGGTGGTCCGGCGCGTACCGGGCGGCGATCAGCCCGCCCAGCGAGTGCCCGGCCAGGACGACCGGGCCGTCACCGGCGATCCGGTCGAGCACGCCGGTCAGGACCTTGCCGCTGCTGGAGAAGTCCTGCGGACCGTCCGGCGGGTCGCTCTTGCCCGCACCGAGCCTGTCGTAGGAGCAGACCCGGTCGTCCTTGCTCAGCTGCTTCTGGGTGGCGGCCAACTTGTCGAGCCCGTCACCTCCTCCGTGCATCAGGACGATGACCGGCCTGCCCTTCGCCGCGTCGCCCGCACAGGACACGTTCACCGACGTGCCGCCGACCTCGATCTTCTCGGTTCCCTTGATCGGGTCGGCTTCGGCCTTCGGCGTGCCGGAGGAGGACGGGCTCCCGCCCGCCAGTGAGTCGCCCTCGCAGCCGGCGAGCCCCGCACCGACGACGGTGCAGCACGCCGCGGCGACGGCGGCCGTCTTGATCTTGCGAATCATGATTCTTCTCCAGGGAGGGGGCACCGCCGCGGGTCACCCGGCGGTGTGGCGGAACGGGCGGCCGAGCGGTACGGCCGAACGGTGCGGCCGCACCGCAACGCTAGGGAACCGGCACCGCACGAATCGTCACCATCCGGTGGACATTCGCCGGTAGCTCGGATGGGGGACAGCGGACCTCGCTACGGAGCGGACCGTCCGTCGCCGTCCGGGAGGAAGCGGCCCGCCACCATCGCCGCGGCGACGGCCGCCGCGGCGGTGGCCCAGGCGAGCGGATCGAGGGGGACGCAGCCGAAGAAGCCGCTGACGCCGGGCGTCTGGACGATGACGGCCAGGAGCGCCGCCGAGCCGAGCGTGCTGAGGAGGACGGCGCGGTCGTCGCGGCCCGCCTTGAGCGTCTGGGCGAGCTGGGTGCCGATGAGCGCGACCAGGCCGATGGTGCGGGCGCGGACGGCCGGGCCGGTGAAGCGCCCGGCCAGCCAGCCGGAGAGGGCGCCGAGCGTGGTCACCGCCGCGCGGTGCGCGATGTCGTGGGTGAGGGCGGAGCCGAGCGAGGTCTCCGGGCCTTCCGCCAGCAGCAGCTCGGTGGCGTCCCGGGTGGGGACGCGGACGGCGATGGCGAGGGCGGGGGCCAGGTCGGTGAGCATGTTCATCAGCAGCATCTGGCGGGCCGACAGCGGGGCGCGGCCGGTCATCAGCGAGCCGAGCAGGGTGAAGGCGATCTCACCGAGGTTGCCGCCGACCAGGATGGCGAGGGCCTCGCGGACCGAAGCCCACATGGCGCGCCCCTCCACGAGCGCGGAGACGATCGTCTCCAGCCGGTCGTCGGCGACGATCAGGTCGGCCGACGCCTGCGCCGCGGCCGTGCCGCGCTCGCCGAGCGCGATGCCCACGTCGGCGAGGCGGATGCCGGCGGCGTCGTTGGCGCCGTCGCCCGTCATGGCGACGACGCGCCCGCGTCCGCGCAGGGCGCGCACGACGCGGACCTTGTGGACGGGAGTGCACCGGGCCACGACGTCCACGCCGATCAGGGCCTGCGACAGGGCGTCGTCGTCGAGCCGGTCGATCTCGTCCGCGGTGATGACGCGGTGCTCGGCGCCGCCGCCGGCGACCTGGCCGGCGATCGCGGCGGCGGTCGCCGGATGGTCGCCGGTGAGCATGATGATCTGGACGCCGGCGGCGCGGAGGTCGGCGACCGCGCGCGCGGCGGTGGCGCGGACGGGGTCGGCGAGGCCCAGCAGCCCGAGGAAGGTCATGCCGGTCACCTCGCCCTCGGTGATCGTGTCACCGCCGTCCGGCGTGCGGTGCTCGGCGACGGCGAGGACGCGGTGGCCGCTGGACGCGAGCCGCTCGACGCGCCCCCGCAGCCGCCGCCGGGTGGTGCGGTCCAGCGCGCCGTCCGGGGTGCGGGCGCACAGCGGGAGCACGACCTCCGGGGCGCCCTTGACGAACACCGTGCGCTCGCCGCCGAACGAGCCGAGGGTCGCGTGGAAGGCGCGCGACGGCTCGAACGGCAGGCTGTCGATCTGCTTCCACGGCCCGCCGGAGTCGCGGTCCACGCCCGCCTGCGCGGCGCCTTCCTCCACGGCGGCGTCGGTGACGTGGCTGTGCCGCCCGTTGCTGGGCACCGGGGTGGCGCGCAGGGCGGCGGCCAGGACGCCGCGCAGCGCGGCGTCGAGTCGCGCGGCCTCCGCGTCGCGGCGGTGATCGGCGATGCGGGCGAGCGTGATGCGGCCCTCGGTCAGGGTGCCGGTCTTGTCGAAGCACAGCACGTCGACCCGTCCGAGCGTCTCGATCGTGCGCGGGTCGCGGACGTAGATCCCCCGTTCGGCGAGCCGCCGGATCGCGGCCACCTGGGCGGCGCTGACCAGCAGTGGAAGCCCTTCGGGGACGGACGCGACGGCGAGGTTGACGCCCTCGGACAGCGCGCGGCGCAGCGGCCCGCCGCGCAGCAGGCCCGAGGTGACGACGCCGACGGCCGCGCCGACCGCCATCGGCGTCGTGGCCTCGGTGATCTGCTTGAGGCGGGCCTCGACGCCGCTGGAGGCCGAGCCGGAGGCCACCGCGGCGGCCATGGCCCGGCCGCTCTCGGTGGCGTCGCCGACCGCGACGACCACGGCGGTGCATTCCCCGGCGGCGATCGAGGTGCCCTCGTAGAGCATGCAGGAGCGTTCGGCGACGTGCCGGGCCAGGGTCGGCGCGGTGTCCTTGGCCACCGGGAGGGACTCGCCGGTGAGCGAGGACTCGTCGGCCTCCAGGCCGTTCGCGGTGACGATCCGGCAGTCGGCGGGGACCGCGTCGCCCGCGACGAGCACCACGACGTCGCCGCGGACGAGCCGCTCCGCCGGCACCCGGGTCTGCTCGCCGTCCCGCAGAACGGCGACCGGCTCGCCGGACCTGGCCGAGATCCTCGCGATGATCTCGTTGGCGGAGACCCGCTGCCGGCCGCCGGCCAGCCCGGACACGCCGATGGTCGCGGCGACGAGCGCGGCGTCGACCGGCGAGCCGACCGCCGCCGCACCGGCCGCGCCGGCGGCGAGCACCGCCGTCAGGGGGTTGGCCAGCTCCTGGACCACGGCCCGCAGCAGCGGCCGGCGGTCCTCGCCGGGGCGGGCGCGGTCCGCGCCGCGCCCGCCGCGGTCGCGCGCCTCGGCATCGGACAGGCCCTCGGCACGGCTGCCGAGCCGCTCCAGCGCCGCCTCCACGGGCATGGCATGCCACGGCGTGGACGGCAGCGGCGGCGCGGGAACGTGCCGCATCACCTCGCGGGCCGTCCAGGCGCCGTAGGCCATCCCCAGGGCCGCCGCCCCGTTGACGGCGGACAGGGCGCGGTCCGCGGCCTTCCCCGGAGGCGCGGTGAGCGCGAGCAGCGCGGCCACCCCCGTGCCCGACCACGCGAGCGTGACGCCCCGCTCGCTGACGCGGCGCGCGGCGGCGACGGCCTCGACGACGTGCGCGGCCGCCGCCGGATCCCGCAGGACCAGCAGGTGCGCCCCCCACGGCGGCGCGCCGTCCGCCCAGGCCGCCACGCCGACGTCGGCCGCGGCGAGCGCCGCCGGATCGCGCGAGATCAGCAGGACGCCCGCGCCGTCCTCCTGCAGCGCGCGGACGGAGGCGACCAGGTCCGGGCCGCCGGGGGCGGCGGCGTCCGGGGGGAGCGGCAGATCGACGCCGGAGCCGGCCAGCACGATCTTCGCGCCGGCCTCCCGCGCGGCGGTCACCAGGGCGTTCGTCTCCTCCCGCAGCGAGCGGCGCATGCGGATCAGGGCGCGCGGCCGCCCGCCCTCGGCCAGGGCCAGCAGCGGGCCCGAACCGCGCAGGCCCCGGCCCTCGGCCGGGACCCTCCGGCCGGGCAGCACGCGTTCGACGGGGCCGAGGGACCACCCGCCCTCCTTCCTGACCTCGTCCGGCGCCCCGGGGTCCAGCAGCGCGTGGACGTGCTCGGCCACCTCGGCCTCCGACGTGCCCGCGAGCACGGCGACCTCGTCCACCACCAGGTCACCGGCCTTCAGGGCGTCGGCGTCCAGCAGCACCGTGTCGATCCGGTCCAGGTGGCGCAGCGCCGCCGGGTGCAGGGCCAGCACTCCCCGTCCGGCCAGCCGGGCGGCGAGCTCGGCCGCGAAGACCTCGCGGGCGGCGTGGGGCGCCTTCGGCGCCGCGGCGACCCCGACGTCCAGCGCACGGCGCGCGCTGCCGGTCAGGAGCCCGCCGAGGGCGAGCCCTCCGAGGCCGACGGCGAGCATCCGGCCCGCGTGCCGCTCCGGCGGCCCGTCGCGCAGGTCGTGGGAACGCCCGCCGGAGACGCCCGTGCATCCGGCCCGCTCGGGCGCGCCGGTCAGGTCCGCTTCGGCGATCCGCCACAACCGGTGGGTGGCGGCGGCCTCGCGGCGCTGCCAGAGCCGCTGCGCAGTGTCGACGACCAGCCCCGTCCCGCCGGGCGCGAGGGCCTGCACGGCGGCCTGGGTCAGCGGCAGCCACCGCTCCACCGGCGCGCCCGGCACCGCGGCGGCCAGAACGCCGCGAAGGACGGGCACCGTGTCCGCGAACGCCACCAGCCCCGCCACCTCGGACGGCAGCGGAGCCCGCCCGAGCATCCACTGCGCCCCGGTGATCGTGAGCCCGACCAGGTCGGCGCCGAGGGCCAGCGCCGTCGGCGGCGCCGCGAAGAGGCCCGCACCGGGCTCCTCGCCCTCCAGGACCGCGTCCAGTGCCTCGACGACTTCCAGGACGTCCTCCGGGGAGACCTCCTCGGACACGTGGACGATCAACCGTCCCAAGGCCGCGTTGACGCGCGCCCAGTGCACGGCGGGAAGCCCTTCGACGGCGTGCTCCAAGGCCTGCGCTTCGGACCGCCGGCCCGCCTTGTGCAGATGACGCAGCTCGATGTGCAGCCGGTCCGGGTACCGGTGGACGGTCCGCGACGGACGGAGAGCCCGCCCCGCGATGCTTCCGACCTCACCGAGAGCACGTCTCGCCTGCCGGATCGGCACGGCCGCCGCCCGGACGCCCAGAGCCCCCGCGTAGTCCGCGGCGCGGACGGCGGTTCCACCACCTGGGAGACCGCCGGCCGCCGTCAGGCCGCGCCGCAGGAGTTCAAGGACCATGACGCTGCCCTAACCCCTCAAGCGAGGCCTAAGCGCGCATCAAACCCTGTTTGCGGAAGTCGACCGCTCACATGACCTGGTCAGCGGAGCGCGGCGGTGCTCGGCGCCGGGTGCCGCCGCGCCTGCCGGTAGTCGCTGGGGGAGGTGCCGTGGGCGGCGCGGAAGGCCCGGGTGAAGGCCGAATGGTGAGTGAAGCCCCAGCGGGCGGCGATCTCGTGGACGGGCACCCCGTGCTGGGCCGGATCGGCCAGATCCCGGCGGGCGCGTTCCAGACGTTCCCGGCGGATCAGGGCCCCGACGGTCACGTTCTCGTCCTGGAAGAGGCGGTACAGATGGCTGGTGGAGATGTTGTGCGCGGCTGCGACGAGCGACGGGGTCAGATCGGGGTCGTGCAGGTTCCGGCCGATGAAGGAGCGGACGCTCAGGATCAGGGTCCGCCGGCGGGCCTCGGGGGAGAGTTCCCGGTCGGAGTCGAGGGCGTGGGCGAACAGCGCCGAGACGAGATCGCTCAGGACGGCGCCGAGCCGGGGGCCGTCGGTGGCGCGGTAGCCGGAGGTGTCGGCGCTGAGCCGGGTGAGGAACCCGGCCAGCAGCGCGCCGACGCCCTCCCGTGCCGACAGGGGCCGGCTGATCGCGCGGTCGGCGCTCCCGCGCGGGAGCGCGACGAGGTCCCTGGGGATCTCGACCCCCACGCACCTGACGATCTGATCATTCCGTCCGACCTGGACCGTGCAGGGTCGCCAGGAATTCTGGCCGTGCAGGTCGTAGGGACGGTATTCGGCTTCCCGATCGTCCCATCTGGCCCTTGCCGTCCCTTCGAGGACGAGCGTGAGGTTGTACGTTCCGGGATCGGAGAATCTGACGAGTTTCGCCGTCCGGCGGGACAGCAGCGGCTGGAGCGTCGACGGCCACACGGTCATCGCGCCGAGCTGCAAGGTGCGCTGGTGAGCGTGATAGTCCGCGGCATATTCGCTGCTCAGATCCACGGGAGCGTGCGTACGCCCCATCCATTCCCGCCAGTGGTCGAATCTCTCCGCCGGGGGGAAGTCCTCGGTTCTGTACACCGTTTCGATCACTTGCTTCCCCAGGTCCACTCGTGACGGCCATGAGGGCACTTGGACGATCAACGCTACACCGTTCCCTCCCGTGCGGAGAGGCCCTCCAGAGGCACCGGCCTTGCGACGACCTAGAACAGGCGCCCGTCTCGTCAGAGGTCAATGGAAAAGGTGTCAAAGGATCGTGGAAGCACGGTCAAGGACATGCGGACGTGATCAGGGCAACCTGGAGAGATCATGAGCGGCCGCTCCGCGGTATTCCCGACTCTAGGATCCGCGGACCCGACCCTAGGAGTGCGGTGGACGCTCTACGGCCCGGCGACCCTCGCGCGATCGGCCGTTACACGTTGTCGGCCCGACTCGGTGCCGGCGGAATGGGGCAGGTGTTCCTCGGAACGTCCCCCGGCGGCCGGCCGGTCGCCGTGAAGCTGGTCCACCCCGGGTTCGCCGCCGACGCCGAATTCCGCCGCCGTTTCAAACGCGAGGTGGAGGCCGCACGCCAGGTGGGCGGATTCCACACCGCCCCCGTCGTCGACGCGGATCCCGAGGCCGACGTTCCATGGCTGGTCACGGCGTACGTGCCGGGGCCTTCGCTCGCCACCGCGGTCGCCGAGCTCGGACCCTTCCCGCCGGCCTCGGCTCTGGCACTGGGGGCCGGGCTGGCGGAGGCGCTGGAGGCCGTCCACCGCGCCGGAGTCGTCCACCGTGACCTCAAACCATCGAACGTCCTGCTCGCCGCGGACGGACCGCGCGTCATCGATTTCGGCATCGCCCGGGCGGTCGACGCCTCCGGGGTCACGTCCCGGGCCGGAACCCCCGGTTTCATGGCGCCAGAGCTGATCTCCGAGGGTTCGATCACGCCGGCGTGCGACGTGTTCGCCCTCGGAGCCGTCCTCGCCTACGCCCTGGGCGTCCGGCCGTTCGGGGAGGGGCCGGTGGAGGCGCTGACCTATCGGGTGGTGCACAAGTCCCCGGTCCTGGACGCGCTGCCCGACGCGTTGAAAGGCGTCGTCGCGGACTGCCTCGCCAGGGATCCCGCCGCACGGCCGAGCCCGGCAGAACTGGTCGACGTGCTGTCCTCGGTTGGTGACAGCGGTGCCTGGCTTCCCCATCCCGTGCAGGACATGCTGACGCGGTATCACGTCACCGGTTCCACCACCACCGACGTGTCGGCGCACGATGTGACAGGCCCCTTCGAGAACCGGGGTCTGCGGACCCGGCAGCTCGGCCCTCCTCCGTCGGTGCGGTTCGAGGCCAGTGTCGCGCCCGTGGTCCTCGGGCTCATCGGCCACGTTCTCCGACTTCTCACGGGGATCGCCGTCGGCCTGCTGGCGGTGGACACGGCGATAGGGTCGGCGGGCTCGGCCGGGGCGTTCCTCGCCCTGATCATCGCGATTCTGGCCGTGACCGCCTTCTGGCTCGTGCGCGTCCCGGTGAAATGGGTGATCCCGCATCTGGACGCGCTCTGGAGACCGTGCGAACTGCGGGTCGGCACCGATGGGCTCGAACTCGGGTACAGCGGCCGCCGCGTCCACTACGGATGGCACGAGATCGGCCGGGTCGCGGTGCGCCGCGCCAAGCCGGCCGGGTGGGCGGTGTGCGTGTCCCCGATGCCGGGTGCGCCCCTGCCGGCGGTCCGGGGACCGCGGAATCCGCTGTGCTACCTGGACAGGCAGACCGGTTGGATCACGGTGGTGCCCGTCCACCGGCTCAAGGGCTCCCGCAAGGAGATCGAGATGACGCTCGCCCGGTACGCGGGCACGCGATGGGGCGGCAACGCCTGACCAGGCGCGGGCTCACACCGATTCGGTCCCCGACGTCGGCCCGCCGGACGGGGCGTACACCGTCTACTCGCTTTGGGGACACCGTATCGAGAGTCGTGGCATAAGGGCCCGATCAGGCGGGTGGAATCGAGGAAGTGCACTAGTGTCGTGGTGAGTGCACTAGTCTGATCGCGCGGGGATCCGGCCCCGCCGGTGGAGTGGGGTGTCCTATGGCGTCATCGGCCCCGCGGCCGGATCCGCCCTACCGGCGGATCGCCGCGGACATCCGGGCCCAGATCCAGGACGGCCGGCTGCGGCCCGGCGACCGGGTGCCCTCCATCCGCCAGATCGCCCAGCGGTGGGACGTCGCCATCGCGACCGCGACCAGAGTGATCGCGACCTTGCGCGAGGAGGGGCTGGTCGAGGCGAAGGTCGGCGCCGGCTCGGTGGTGAGGGCGCGCGGTGTGCCACGGCGGCCCGCCGACCCGGGCGCGGCGGCGGGAGCGCCGCGGCCCCGTCCCGGCAGGCAGGCGCCGGGCCTGGAGCACGTCCTTCGCGCCGCGATCGCCATCGCCGACGTCGAGGGGCTCCACGCCCTGTCCATGCGGAGGCTCGCCTCCGAACTCGACATCGCCCCGATGTCGCTGTACCGGTACGTGGCGAACAAGGACGAGCTGGTGGCGCAGATGGCCGACGCCGCCTTCGGCTCGACCGAGCTGCCCAGCCCGGGGCCGGAGGGGTGGCGCGCCAAGCTCGAACTGATCGCGCGGCTCCAGTGGGACCTGTGCCGGCGGCATCTCTGGCTGCCGAGCGCCATCTCGCTGACCCGCCCGCTGCTCGTCCCCCACATGCTGGAGCACACCGAGTGGACGATGCGCGCGCTCGACGGGCTCGGGCTGTCGATGACGACGCGGACCAGGGAGGCGCTCACGCTGCACGCGCTGGTGATCAACATCGCGCTGCCCCTGGCGAACGAGGCCGAGGCGGAGCAGGAGACCGGCGTGACGCTCACGCGGTGGCGGCTGGACCGGCGCGAGCGGACCGACGAGCTCATGCGGAGCGGCCGCTTTCCCCTGCTCGCGGCCGTCCACGAGGAGACGACGTCGGACCTGGAGGGGCTGTTCGAGTACGGTCTCGCACGCCATCTCGACGGGTTCGCCGTCCTCGTGGAGTCAGGTGCCCGAACGCCGTCATGACGCGGTCGCTCGCCGGACGGTCGGCCGTTCAGCCGACCAGGCCCGCGTTGTGGGCGGCGAGCCCCGCCTGGGTGCGGTTCTCGCAGCCGAGCTTGACCAGCATGCGCGAGACGTAGCTCTTCACCGTGGCCTCGGTGAGCGACAGCCGCCTGCCGATCTGGGCGTTCGACAACCCCTCGCCGAGGCAGGCCAGGACCTCGGTCTCGCGTTCGGTCAGCCCGGCGACCAGGCGGCGGGCGCGCTCCCTGTCGCGCTCTCCGGCCGACGACGCGGCGAGCAGCCGCCTGGTCGCCTCCGGCGACAGCACGGTGTGCCCGTCGCGGGCGACCCGGACGAGGCCGATCAGGTCCTCCGGCGGTGTCGACTTCACCAGGAACCCGGCGGCGCCGGCGCGCAGGGCGCGCAGCACGAACTCGTCGGCGTCGAAGGTGGTCAGCACCACGATCACCGGGTGCGCCGGGCGCGCGGTGAGACGTTCGGTCGCGGTGATCCCGTCCATGCCCGGCATCCGGAGGTCCATCAGGACGACGTGGGGCCGGTGCCGTTCGACGGCCCGCAGGGCGGCCTCCCCGTCATGCGCCGGCTCGACCACCTCGATGTCGTCGGCCGATCCGAGGATGGTGCGCAGGTGGGCGCACACCATCGGCTCGTCGTCGACGATCAGGACGCGGATCGGGTCGGGGCTCACGGGCTCGGCTCTCCCGGTTCGTGGCGCGGTCGCGTGCGGCGGGCCGTCACGGCGGCGCCTGGGGCTGTGGGGTGGGGTGCTGTGGGTGCGATGACGTGGGCACGTATGCGGGCAGTATCGCATCGATCACGAATCCGCCGTCCTCGGTGGCCCGCGCCACCAGCGTCCCGTCGACCAGGTCGACCCGCTGCCGAACGCCGAGGAGCCCGGTGCCGGAGCCCCCGGCCGCGAGTTCCCGCTCCCCGCGGTAGGGTCCGGCGGGCGGCCTTCCGTTGCTCACCCTGACCCGCACCTGGTCGGGGAGGTAGCGCACCGCCACGCGCACGTGCGCGCCGTGCGCGTGCTTGCGGACGTTGGTGAGCGCCTCCCCGACGATGCGGTGCGCCGTCCGTATGATCGCCGGGGACGCCGCCGCCGGGTCGCCCTCCTCGACGAGCTCGACCGGGACGCCGACGGACGCGGACTCGGCGGCGAGCCCCGCGAGCCCCGCCGGACCGCCGGGCCCGTCCGCGGTCTCCGCGGCGGCGTCGCCGGACTGGAACGCGCCGACCAGGTGATGCAGCTCGTCAAGGGCCCGCCGGCCGTTCGCGACCAGATCGGCGTGGGCCTGCGCGATCTCCGCGGAGGGGGAGGCGCCGCCCAGCCGCTCGGCGCAGCCGAGCATGTCGTTCACCCGGCCGGACACGATGGCGTGCATCTCCCGGGCGAGCCTGGCCCGTTCCTCGGCCCGGGCCCGGCCCTCCAGCAGCCACCGTTCGCGCTTCGCCCGTTCGGCGCGTTCGGTCAGGGCCGCGACGAGGCGCCGCCACGCTCCGGCGTACAGCCCCAGCAGCGCGGGCAGCCCGATGAACACCGCCCCGACCGAGACGACGGCCGCGTGGGGCGCCCACGGCCGGACGGCGACGAGCAGCAGTGCCGCCACCATGGCCGCGGCCAGGCCGGGACGCCTGGAGTACGCGGCCACGCAGTAGGCCGCCAGGGGCGCGGTCGCCGGGAGGACCAGCCTGGTGGAGCCGCCCGTCACCGGCAGGTCCATGGCGCCGGTCACGGCGAGGACGAGCAGGACCGCCGTCCCGGCCAGCGTCGGCGCGGCGGCCGCGTGGGGACGGCGGCGGCGCAGGACGAGAGCCGCCGCCAGGGGCAGCTGGAGGGCGATCTCCAGCCAGGGGAGGACGGGTTCGCCGGCTCCGGTCGGAGGCACCGAGGCCACGAGGGTGCTGATCAGCAGCGTCCAGGCGCCCGCGGCGGCCGCGAACCACCGGTCCGACCGGTCGATCCGCGGCGGCGTCTCCGGAGAAAGGGCGCCGGCGGCCACCGGGGCCGGGGGAGGGGGGATGCTCCGCTCGGGGGCGGGCGCCTCGGAACCGCGCAGCACGCCGATCAGCTCGCGGAGCTCGACCAGCGCCTCGCATCCCGTCGCGCGGAGTTTCTCGGCCGTCTCCCGCACGGCACGGTCGGCCGCGGTCATCCTCAGCGCCCCGGCGTGCAGCACCATCAGGCTCACCCGGTGCGTGACGACGTCGTGCAGCTCCACGGCCATGCGGGTGCGCTCCCGGACCCTGGCCTGCTCGGCGCACAGGTCCCGTTCGCGCTCGGCGTCGCGGGCGCGGGCGGTCAGGGCCCGCACGAGCATCTGCCTGGCCTCGCGGTAGAACCCGAACAGCATCGGCGCGCACACGTACAGCAGCCCGTCGGCGGCGACCTTCTGCGAGGTCGCCCACGGGTGCACGGCGACGAGCCCGAGCAGGACCACCATGGTCCAGGCGCGCCGGCGGTCCCGCCCGTAGAGGTGCCCGGCGTAGGTCAGGAAGGCGGGGGCCAGCGACATCAGCAGGTTGGTGGGCTCGCCTGCAGAGGCGAAGCGGCCGGACGTCGACAGCGCCCACACCGTCACACCGGCGGCGGCCGCGGCCGCCGCCGGCGCCTCGGCGCCGGCCCGCCGCCCGGCGATGATCACGGCCCCGACCGCGAGCATGCCCGCGACCCCGGCCCACGGGCCCGCTCCGGCGGGCCCGTCCGGGATCGGCGGCGCCCAGGTGAGGGCGGCGACGCACACCAGGATCGCCGGGTCGAGCAGCCGGGCCCGGACGGGCCGCGTCGCACGTGCCGGGACGAATCGCATGCCGCACACGGTAGGGGCCGGCACGGCCCCGGCGTCCGCCCACGACCGCGCGATCACCGAAGGATGGCAGGCCGGGATCCACTTTCGTAGGCAGCGCGCATCCGCCTTCGCCGCTGGTGCGCCCCCGCGCCGTCCGCTGGACTGGTGATCGTCCGGGCGATCGACAGCATGGAAGGACATCACAGATGAAGGTCGGGAGGCGGCGCCCGCTACCGGCGCTGGTCGCGCTGATCGGGGCGGTGGGCGCCGCGACGTCGTGTGCCGGCGCCCAGACCGCGAGGCTCAGCGGCGGGGGCGGGAACGACGGTCAGATCGTGCGCACCGAGTACGGGGCGGTCCGCGGCAGGGTCGACGGGGAGGTCCGGACCTTCCAGGGCATCCCCTATGCCGCGCCGCCGGTGGGCGCGCTGCGCTGGCGGGATCCGCGGCCGCCGGCCCGGTGGAAGGGCGCGCGGGACGCCACCCGGCCGGGCTCGCCCTGCCCGCAGGGGCCCGGCGAGGTTCCCACCGGGAGCAAGAACGAGGACTGCCTCTACCTGAACGTGACCATGCCGAAAGGCGACCCGGCCAAGCCCAGGCCGGTGATCGTGTGGGTGCACGGCGGCGGCTACTACATGGGCGCCGGCAGCAACTACGACGCCCACCGCATGGCGGCCCAGGGCGACGCCGTCGTCGTCTCCGTCAACTACCGGGTCGGCGTGTTCGGCTTCTTCGGCCACCCCGCCCTGGAGGGATCCGGAACGTACGGGCTCAAGGACCAGCAGGCCGCCCTGTCCTGGGTGAACCGCAACATCGCCGGGTTCGGCGGCGACCCCCGCAACGTCATCTTCGCCGGCCAGTCCGCGGGCGCGGTCAGCGGCTGCGCCCACCTCACCTCGCCGGGCGCGAGGGGCCTGTTCAGCAAGGTCATCCTGCAGACCGGCTCCTGCTCGGTCGGCTGGCCCGACAACTTCGACTACCGCGGGCAGAAGGCCGCGGAGATCCTCCAGCCGCGCACGGCCGTCGAGGCGCGCGGCCGGCGGACCGCCTCCGAGGTCGGCTGCACCGGCGACGACCAGGCGGTCGTCGCCTGCCTGCGCGCGCTTCCCGTGGACAAGCTGATGCCGGTGCTGGGGCAGTACATGTTCCCGGCCTACGGCACCGACGTGCTGCCGACCCGGCCGGCCGACGCGCTGCGTGCCGGACGGTTCCACCACATGCCGGTGCTGTCGGGGAACACCCACGACGAGGCCACCCAGTCGACGGCGGTCTACGAGGACGCCGGCGGAGGCCAGCGCGGGCCCATGACCGAGCAGACCTTCAACACGGTGATGACCGAGACGTTCGGTGAGGACGAGAAGGCGGTCAGGGCCGAGTACCCACGCTCGTCCTACGACTCGGCGGCGCTGGCCTGGTCGGCGATCGCCACCGACCGCAAGTGGGTGCACGCGCAGTACACCATGGCGCGCGACCTGGCCCGGCGCGTGCCGGTGTACGAGTACGAGTTCGCCGACCCGAACGCGCCGGCGCTGGCCCCGGGGCCCCCGAAGATGCCGATGGGCGCCCAGCACGCGTCCGAGCTGTGGTACCTGTTCGACCTGGGCGGCATTCCGCCCAAGCTGGACGCCGAGCAGCAGATCCTCGCCCGGCAGATGATCGGTTACTGGACGAGCTTCGCCGCGACGGGACGGCCCGCGACGGCCGGCGGCCCGCGGTGGCCTCTGTTCAGGGCGACCGGGGGCCGCACCCCTCACGTCCAGTCCCTCGCGCCCGGCAGCGGCGGCATCCGCCCCGTCGACCTGGCCGCCGAGCACCACCTCCGATTCTGGACGGACCTCGCCCGCTGACGCGCGCTCCCTCACCGGAAGCCGGGGCGCCCCTCACCGAGGGGCGCCTCGCCCGGCGGTCAGGCGATCAGTCTCAGGCCGGGAGTCGCCAGGGTCACGGGCCCGCGATAGGACGCGCGGGCCTCCCGTAGGGCTGCCATGGGGTCGGCCCAGGGGCGCAGGTGCGTGAGGACGAGGTGGGCGGCGCCGGCTTCCCCGGCCAGGCGCGCCGCCTGCGCCGGGGTGAGGTGGGCGGCGGCCGAGCCAGGGGTCTCGACGGCCGCCGCCGCCTCGCACAGGAGGACGTCCGTTCCGCGCGCCAGCTCCAGCAGTTCGGCGCATTCACCGGAGTCGCCCGAGTAGGTGAGGCTCGCGGATCCGGCGGTGACCCGGACGGCCTGCGCCGGTACCGAGTGCCGCACCGGAGCCGTCTCGATCGTCAGCGGTCCGAGCACGGACGGCCCCGCGGGCGGGGCCCGCCAGTCGAGGATCCGCCCGTAGCCGGGCGGGGCCGCGACGTGCGCCCCGGTCCCCGCCGGGGCGATCACGGGCAGCCGGGCGGTGGCGCCCCTGCGGTCCCGCAGGTAGGCGAGCGGCACCAGGTCCGAGCAGTGGTCGCGGTGCCGGTGGCTGATGACGACGGCGTCGATCGCGCACGGGTCGGCGAAGCGCTGCAGGGGGCCGAGCGCCCCCGTCCCGGCGTCCAGCAGGAGCCGGAAGCCGTCGTGCTCCAGCAGGTAGCAGGAGCACGCGGCCTCCGGCCCCGGGACGGAGCCGGCGCAGCCGACGACGGTCAGGATCACGGCAGGACGCGGGCCACGAGGTCGGCGACGGCGCCCTCGTCGCAGGGGCCCACCACCACGTCGGCGGCGGCCCGGACGATCTCGGCGCCGTCCCCGACGGCGGCGCCGAGACCGGCGGCCTGGATCATGTCCAGGTCGTTCGGGTTGTCGCCGATCGCCGCGACGGCGCTCAGGGCCACGCCCCGGGCCGCGGCCAGCTCGCGCAGCGCCGTGCCCTTGGTCGCGCCCGCGGGGAGCACCTCCAGGTAGGTGCTCTCGGACCTGACGAGCGTGACGCCGGACACGACCGCCGCCACCGCCTCCTCCGTGGGATCCATCAGCTCGGGACGGTCGCAGATGAGCATGACCTTGACGATGTCGTCGGACGGCAGGTCGTCCCACGACGCGATGCGCCCGAGGTCGATCCCGTCGCGGCGGGCGTACTCCCGCAGCGCCGCTGAGGAACCCGTGGTGTGCGCGCGGCCCTGGGCGAACGCGACCGGCCAGACGCCCGAGGGCAGCTCGGCGAACAGCGGCGTGAGCTTCGCCCAGGCGGCGACGTCGAGGCAGCGCCGGTGCAGGACGGTGCCAGTGCCGAGGTCGACCACGCGGGCCCCGTTGTACAGGATGGCGGGAGTGGTCAGGCCGAGTGTCCGGTAGTACGGCAGCGCGGCCTCCTCGCTGCGCCCGGTGGCGATGACGACGGTGCCGCCGGAGGCGACGAAGCGGCGCAGCGCGGCCAGGCTCGACTCGACGATCTTCAGGTCGCGGCCGACGAGCGTTCCGTCCAGGTCGGTGACGATCCAGTCGACCGTCCGCAGCCCGGTGGGGCTCATGCCGGCTCCCCGGCGTTCACGAGTCCCGCGACCTCGGCGATGGCGGAGCCGCCGAGGTCGAAGCTGCCCACGCACGCCAGGTACCCGGGGGCCTCCCAGTCGCTGCCGCCGGGCTCCCCGTTCAGCGGCAGGTAGGTGCCGCCGGCCTGCCTGACCAGCAGCACGGCCGCCGCGACGTCCCACGCGTTGACGGACGTTCCGTAGGCCACGTCCGCCCATCCGGCGGCGACGTGGGCGAGGGTGAGGGCGGCGCTGCCCGGACGTCGCACGGTGGCGAACGCGTCCACCAGCGAGCCGAAACTCCGCAGCGACTCCTCACCGCGGCGATGCATCTCCCGCGCGTTCGGGTAGCCGGTGACGAGCACCGCGTTCTCGTCGCGGGTCGCTCCGCGGCTGTGGATCGGCTCGCCGTTGCAGGTGGCGCCGCCCAGGGACGCGGTGAACATGTCGTCGCGCACCGG